>JAFDER010000256.1 GCA_019310245.1 Deltaproteobacteria bacterium | reverse complement strand
CCCGGAGGCGGGTAGTACGGAACGTGGGGATCCAGGTAATGGAGCCAGAGGAAGAAGCCGCGGTCCCTGTTCTCCTGGAGCCATCTCAGGGCGAACTCGGTGAGGACCGGCGTGCCGTTGTACCACTCCTTCTTCCTGTACTTCGGTTCCAGCCACTTCAGGAAAGGTGGCTTGCGCTTCTTGCCCTTGTACCATTCATGCACGAAGAAGTGGTACTCGTCGAAGCCGCGTGCCAGCCCGGTCTCGGGCTTGAGGTACACGTTCACTCCCGCAGCAGCCGTCCAGTAGCCGGCTTCGGACATGTGCTCGGCGAGCGTGGGCAGCTCCTCGGGAAGCTTCGACTTGAACTTCTTCGCCTGGTGGACGGTGACCGGAAAGCCGGTCATCATCGAGCTGAAGGAGGCGAGCGTCCAGGGCGCGGGCGTGCGCGCCTGCGAGAAGACCAGGGAGTGGGACGCGAGTGCATCGATCGCCGGAGTCCAGCTCTCGCCGTCGGGTCCGGGCGACAGGGCGTCGGATCTGAGAGCGTCGATCGTGATCAAGATGACCTGGTGGACGTCTGCCGCGATCACGCGAGGCTCTCCGAGAGGGGTCGTGCGCCTGCAGGAGACGGCCCCTGCCAGCAGGGCGATGGACAGGCACGAGACGACGATGAGCAGCACGGAGACGGGGCGCGAGCGTGGGATCGCCCGGGAACCACTCGACCATCTCGCCGTCATGGCCGCACACGGGATCGGCCGCGGGAAGCCCCCCGGCAGGTGGTGACCTTCCTCGACATCCATCATCGCCTCGGGGCTGGCTATGTCCCTGCCGAGTAGTCGTCCATGTACGCGACCTGCTCCGGCGTCAGCGCGTCGATCGACTTGCCGATGGTCTCGAGCTTGAGGCCGGCGATCTCCTGGTCCTGTCTCTCGGACAGGTCGTGCACGCCGATCTCCCGGCGCTCGGGCTCCTCGTGCAGGGCCTTGAGCGAGAGGAGCTGGTTGGCGAAGCTCATGTCCATGACCTCGCTGGGATGACCCTCGGCCGCGGCCAGGTTCACGAGGCGGCCCCTGGCCAGCAGGTAGATCCTGCGGCCGTCCTTCATCGTGAACTCCTCGTTGTTGGGGCGAATCGCGCGCATGCTCTCGGCCGCGCTCTCGAGATCCGGGATCCTGATCTCGCAGTCGTAGTGGCCCGTGTTGCAGACGATCGCACCGTCCTTCATGCTCTCGAAGTGCCTGTCCACGATGACGTCCTTCATGCCCGTGGCCGTGATGAAGATGTCCCCAACCTTGGCCGCGTCGTCCATCTGCATGATTTGCATGCCGTCGAGCACGGCCTTGAGGGCCGCGGTGGGCTTGACCTCCGTGACGATCACGTGGGCACCCATCCCCTTGGCGCGCGAGGCGCAGCCCCGGCCGCAGTGTCCGTACCCGGCAACGACGAAGTTCTTGCCGGCAAGCAGCACGTTGGTGGCTCTCAGGATGCCGTCGAGCGAGCTCTGCCCGGTTCCGTACACGTTGTCGAAATCCCACTTGGTCTCGGCATCGTTCACGGCGATGACCGGGTAGAGGAGCTTCCCGTCGGCGGCCATCGCCCTGAGGCGATGCACGCCGGTCGTGGTCTCCTCGGTCCCGCCCTTGATGTCGGCCGCGAGATCCCTGAACCGGTTGTGCACGGTGAAGATGAGGTCTGCACCATCGTCCAGGGTGAGGTTCGGTCCGAAGTCCAGCGTCCTGTCGATGGCCCAGTAGAAATCCTCCGTGCTCATCCCGTGCCATGCGTAGATGGAGACTCCCGCAACGGCGAGCGCGGCGGCCACGTCGTCCTGCGTGCTGAGCGGGTTGCAGCCGCTCCAGCTCACCTCGGCGCCGCAGGCCCTGAGCGTCTCGATGAGCACCGCCGTCTCCTTCGTGACGTGCAGGCAGCCCGCGATGCGGGCTCCTGAAAGAGGTTTGGCCTTGTCGAAGCGGCGTCTGAGCTCCATCATCACCGGCATCCGGCTCTCGGCCCATTCGATCTTGAGCCTGCCAGCCTCGGCGAGTCCTTCGTCGGCAACCTTGTGATTCATCTTGAAGTCCTCTCGACTGATCGATTTCAAGCGAATATCAACTATCACGCCGTGGGCGCCTCGGCAACCGGGGATTGGCCTCCTGGCTGCAGGAGAGCAGCGCCCCCCCCCCGAGCGCCGGCACATCTGCGTACACGGGGAGGATCATCAGCGGCGTAGACGAGCGGACCGAGGCCTGGTGGGACCGGGGCCACCGCTCGTCCGGCGGGCGTTTGAATTCGAGCAGTTGACCGCTCGTGCTCGCTTGGTCTAAATACAGGGGTTCCGTCCGCGACGCTCCCGTGCGGGCGCACTCTTGGGAGAGACGACATGAAGAAGTACGCTCCAGCGGACATCCGCAACATTGCCCTCGTCGGCCATCTGGGCTCCGGCAAGACCTCGCTCGGAGAGGCGTTCCTCTTCATGTCCGGAACGAACAACCGGCTCGGATCGGTGGCGGACGACACCTCGATGCTCAACTACGAGCCCGAGGAGAAGGAGAAGGGAGTCACCATCTCGACGGCCATCGCCACGGCCGAGTGGAAAAAGAAGAAGGTCACGGTGCTCGACACGCCGGGTGACGCGAACTTCTTCCTCGACGCACTCAACTGCCTCACGGCCGCCGACTGCGGCGCCCTCATCGTGAGCGCGGTGGATGGAGTCCAGGTCCAGACCGAGGAGGCCTGGCAGCACGCCGAGGACGCCGGGATTCCCCGCATGATCTACATCTCGAAGATGGACCGCGAGCGTGCCGACTTCGCGGGTACGCTCGAGGACATCAAGTCCACGCTCGCACAGGAGGCCACGGCGATCCAGCTTCCCATCGGCAGCGAGGAGGCATTCGAGGGCTTCGTGGACCTGCTGGGCATGAAGGCCCTGCGCTACCCGGCCGACGGGTCCGGCAAGGTGACCGAGGGTAGCATCCCCGATGAGCTGTCGGGACCGGCCGCAGACGCTCGCGAGAAGCTCGTGGACGCCGTGGCTGCCACGGACGACGACCTGACCGAGAAGTACCTCGAGGCCGGCGACCTCGACGAGGCCGACCTCCAGAAGGGCCTGCGCAGCGCCATCGCCTCCGGTATGCTGATTCCGGTCCTCTGCGGATCCGCCACGCGCAACCAGGCCGCCGCCCCGCTCTTCGACATGCTCGTGGACCTCTTTCCCTCGCCGCTCGAAAGACCCGCCAGGCCGGCGAAGCAGGAAGGCGAGGAGGTCGCGGTCGAGCCCGATGCCGCGGCTCCCTTCGCGGGCCAGGTGTTCAAGACGACGGTGGACCAGTTCATCGGATCGCTGACGTTGATGCGCGTCTGGGCGGGAACGGTCAAGCCCGATGCCACCTACTTCAACGTCACGAGCGATGCGAAGGAGCGGTTCGGCAAGCTGTTCAACCTCGTCACGAACAAGCAGGAAGACATCATCGAGGCCGTACCCGGCGACATCGTCGCCGTGGCCAAGCTCAAGGAGACAACGACGGGCGATTCGCTGTGTGACGAGAAGAAGCGCGTCACGTTCGCCGACCCGCCCGTCATGGAACCGCTCATCAGCTTCGTCCTCAAGCCGAAGACGAAGGGCGACGCTTCCAAGATCGGCCCGGCCCTGGCCCAGCTCATCAAGGAGGATCCCGCACTGAGCGTCTCGCGCGACGAGGAGGCAGAGGAGCTTCTCGTCTCCGGCTTGGGCGAGGACCACATCCGCATCACCGTCAAGAAGCTCGTCCGCAAGTTCAACGTCGAGGTGGAGCTCCTGCCCCCGAAGATCCCCTACCGCGAGACCATCACCCGCAAGGTGATGAACATCGAGGGCAAGCACAAGAAACAGACGGGCGGCCACGGGCAGTTCGGAGTCTGCTACGTCAACGTCGAGCCCATGAAGGTCGAGGAGGGCGGACTGGCCTACGAGTTCGTCAACAAGATCGTCGGCGGATCGATCCCCAAGAACTGGATCCCCTCGGTGGAGAAGGGCATGAAGGCGGCGATGGCCCGGGGGATCCAGGCCGGCTTCCCCGTCGTGGGAGTCAGGATCACGCTGTATGACGGGAAGTTCCACGACGTGGACTCCTCCGACATGAGCTTCCAGCTCGCGGGCAGCAAGGCGTGGAAGACCGGCGCCTCGCAGGGAGCACCCGTGATCCTCGAGCCCATCATGGAGATGACGATCACGTGCCCCGAGGAGAACATGGGCGACATCATGGGCGACATCTCGGGCCGCCGCGGCCGGGTTCTCGGCTCCGAGCCCAAGGGCAAGAAGGTCGTCATCAAGGCCTCCGCGCCCATGGCGGAGGTCCTGCGCTACGCCAACGACCTCAAGAGCATCACGGGAGGCCGGGGGAGCTTCACGATGCGCTTTCTGCAGTACGATACCCTTCCGCCGAACCTGACGGAGAAGGTCATCGCCGAGGCCGGAAAGCCGAGGGAGGAAGAGGAGTGAACGGCCACCTCGTCTGGGATATCGATCCCGTCCTCTGGGCCGTCTCCGTCTCCTGGCTGAGGATCATCGGGATCGTGGCCATCGTGGGCCTCGCGGTCGCCGCCGCGCGCTACTTCTGGCGGGGGCACAAGAGGGGGAGCGAGGAGGACCGTTCCGTCGGATGGACGCTCGTGACCATACTCGCCGTCGTCCTCCTCGTCATGCGATTCATCAAGAGCCCGCTGGAGATCCGCTACTACGGGGTGCTGTTCGCGGCCGCACTCTTCGCCGGCTACTACATCATGCGATGGCAGTTCAGGCGGGGAGGCTACGGCGACGACAAGGCCGAGAGCCTGTTTCTCTACGCGGCCCTCGGGATCATCATCGGCGCGCGCCTGGGCCACGTGATCTTCTACGAGCCCGACAAGTTCTTCTCGAACCCTCTGGAGATCTTCAAGATCTGGCACGGCGGCCTGGCGAGCCACGGAACGACGATCGGCGTCTTCATCGCGCTATGGCTGTTTCACAAGAGGCACAAGATCCCCTACGTCGAGGTCTCCGACCGCATCGCCATGTCCATCGCCCTGTGCTCGAGCTTCATCCGGATCGGCAACTTCCTCAACTCCGAGATCGTCGGCAGGGTCTGGGACGGACCCTGGGCGGTCGTCTTCAGCCGCATCGACAACCAGCCGCGTCACCCCAGCCAGATCTACGAGGTGCTCATGAGCTGGGCGGTCTTCGCGCTGCTCTACTTCGTCGACAGGCCGATGAAGGAGACGCGGCACAGGGGGCTCATGTCCAGCCTGCTCCTCATCGGCTACTTCTCGATGCGCTTCATCGTCGAGTTCTTCAAGGAATACCAGGTGGACGCCCTCATCTCGCGCGGCTCGCCGATCACCATGGGGCAGTTCCTCTCC
>JAFDER010000255.1 GCA_019310245.1 Deltaproteobacteria bacterium | reverse complement strand
GCATCTCCCGCAAGACCGGAGTCCCGCCCTCCCGGCTCTTCATGCCCCTGTCGTTCGGGGCGATCCTCGGCGGGACCATGACCCTCGTGGGCACGCCGCCGAACATCCTGGTGGCCGACCTGCTCAGGGCGCGAGGCCTCGAGCCCTTCTCGCTGTTCGACTTCACCCCCCTCGGTGCGATCCTTCTCGGCACCGGGATCGTGTACATGGTCACCGTCGGCCGGTTCCTCCTGCCAAGGCGTGACATCTCGCGCGATTCCCCGCGGTCCGAGGACCTGCCGAATGTGTATCACCTGAGAAGGACCCTGTTCAGCATCAGGGTCCCGCCCGGCTCGCCCATCGACGGCCTCACCCTCGGCGCGTCCCACTTCGGCAGCGCGCTCGACGTCCAGGTCGCGGGCGTGGTTCGAGACGGCCAGACCCGGCTGGCGCCCGGGGCTGATACGGTCCTGCGCGGAGGCGACACCCTCCTCGTCGAGGGTCGCTTCGACCACGTCCAGGAGCTCTTCCGGGTCCAGGGCGTCGAGATCGGCGACCCGGATCCCGACGTTCTCATGGACGCGGAGGGGCATATCGCCGGAGTCTTCGCCACGGTCACCAGTGGCTCGCCGCTCGCCGGCAAGACGCTCAAGGACCTCCACTTCAGGAGGAGGTTCGGCGCCGTGGTCGTGGAGATCCAGCGGGGAGACGAGCTACTCGACGGGAATCTCGGCAACGTGCCCCTCCGGGAGGGCGACGAGATGCTGGCCCTGGGCACCCGCTCCCATCTGGATGCGATGACGCCGACGGAGGGCCTCGAGGTCGGGAGCGTGGACGCATCCAGGATCCGGGCCCTGCGAGGGCGCATGTTCCTTCTCAAGGTGCACGCCGGATCGGGCCTGGTGGGAACGAGGATCGGCGAGAGCCATCTTCGCGAGCTGGTCGGGCTGACGGTGGCGGGGATCATCCGCGGCGGCGAGATGCTCCTGACAGTCGAGCCAAGGCTGAAGATCCGGGCCGAGGACCAGCTCCTCGTGACGGGCGAGCACGACCGCATCCGGGACCTGCAGGCGATCGGCGACGTGCAGCTCAAGCAGGAGGTCACCGCGGCGGGGCTCGAATCCGACGACATCGGGATCGTGGAGGTGACGCTGTCGCCGCGCTCCCGTGCCGCGGGCAAGACCCTCGCCGAGATCGACTTCAGGGACAAGCAGGGGCTCCAGGTGCTCTCCATCTGGAGGAGGGGCCGGGCGATCCACACGAACCTGGGCAGCGAGCCCCTGAAGATCGGGGACGCCTTCCTCGTGCAGGGGGAGTGGAAGAGGATCCGCCACCTGGGATCCAACCCCGACTTCGTCGTGCTCTCGACGGCGGCGCAGGAGGTGCGCCGCACGAGCCGGGCGCCCGCCGCTGTCGGTGCCCTGCTCGTCATGATCGCCATGGTGGTCACCGGCTTCCAGCCGATCCACGTCGCCGCGTTCACCGCGGCGACCCTGGTCGTGCTGCTCGGGGCCATCACGATGGAAGAGGCGTACCGCAACGTGGAGTGGAAGGCCGTGTTCCTCGTGGCGGCCATCCTGCCCGTGGGCATCGCGCTGGAGCGCACCGGCGCCGCGCGGCTCGTCTCCGACGGCGTGATCTCGCTCGCCGGCTCGTACGGCTCCCACGCAGCCCTGACCGGGCTGGTCTTCCTGTCGAGCGCCCTGAGCCAGTGCCTCGACGGAGCGCCGGCGGTGGTGATCATGGCGCCGGTCGTCCTCCAGGCCGCCGAGGAGCTCGTCCTCAACCCCCACACGCTCATGATGGCCGTCGGCCTGGCGGCATCCGCCGCGTTCATGACGCCCTTCAGCCACAAGGCGAACCTGATCGTGATGGGCCCGGGCGGCTACCGGGTCATGGACTACCTGCGCGTGGGCACACCGCTGACCATCATCCTGCTCGTCCTGCTCGTCCTGCTGGCCCCCGTGTTCTTTCCCCTCAGCTGAGTCCGGAACCAGGAGACGTTGCCACGATGGACGTCGTCTCGTAGAGTAAGCGCATGCGTGAGGCAACCATCTTATCGTTCACGTTCCTCCTCATGGCCTGTACAACCGAGTTCTCGTCCTCGAATCCCGACGGGGACGCGAGCACGGACACCAGCACCGAGACGGGCTCCGACGCCACGCCCGATGCCGAGCCCGACACCGGACCCTGCGAGCCGGTCACCCTGGACGGGGAGTGCAACGGCATCCATCAGTGCGGTTGCCCGGAGGGTCTGATCTGCTCCACGCCGCTCGAGGACGACTGCCTCCGCCACGAGGTGTGCGGCGATTTCGAGCGCGGCGAAGCAGGGCCGGAAGGAATCTGCGACACGCACGCCGACTGCTCGCCCGGCATGTGGTGCACGGGCTATTTCTGCCTCGAGTGGTGCCTCGAGGACGCGGACTGCAGCCTGCCGGACAGGATCTGCGGGCTCGTGCTCACTCGAGACATGGGACCGCCCTGCGGACTCGTCGAGCACCCGTACAACTCCTGCTCGGCCGGCCCGTGCGAGGTGAGCGTCTGCGAGGTGATGGACCCGACGAGTTGCCCGCTGGACGAGACGTGCACCGTGAACCAGAGCTGCGGTACGCTGCACTGCGTCCCCAGCGGGGACGTCGATGTGTTCGGCACGTGTGGGGACGGATTGAACTGCATGGCGGGCCTCGGGTGCTTCCTCATCGACGAGGAAGGCACGATGATGTGCCTGCAGTACTGCGCATCGGACGGGGAGTGCCCGGGCGGCTTCAGCTGCATCCCGGCCGGGACCGTGAGACACCCCGAGATTTCCGTATGCGCGTGACATCACCCTGGAGGTGAGAAGATGAGATCGAGGCCAATCAGCCTGCTGCTCCTCGTGCTCGTGACCGCGTCGTGCGGGTCGAGCAAGAAGGACGGGGACGACGTCAACCAGGTGCCACCCGGGACGGATCCCACGTCCCGGCTCAGGGTCGTGGCGACCACGCCCGCGTCGCCGCAGACGGGCGACGTGACGATCGAGTACTTCCTGATCGACGTCAGGGTCCCTCCCCAGGCGGGCGACGTGCAGGTCACCTACTCCCTGGACGGCGCGCCGTTCGTGTCGGCTACGGCCGGACCGGGAGGCGAGGGCACCACGGAGCTGACGTCCGCCACCAGGCCGGGCACGGCCCACTCCTTCGTGTGGGACACGATGACGGATCTCGGCCTGGGCATTCACAGCGTGAGGGTCAAGTTCGCTCCGTTCGATACGGGCACGACGGAGCCGGGCATCACCGACAGGACGGACCCCTTCGAGGTGGTCAACGCGCAGGCGTCGGCCGCGGCCGATCTCCTGATCATGGACCCGAAGCTGGGCGGCGACCCCTCCATGGACTTCACGTACCGCATGGACCCGGAGGGAGTGGACTTCTCCATGACGGTGAGCGTCCACGACGGCGACAGCGGCGCGGAGGTCAGGAGGCTCGTCGACGGCACGGTGCAGGCCGGCGGCACGGATCACACCGCATCGTGGGACGGCCACGATGCAAGCGGCGAGTTCGTGGCCACGGGCGAGTACGAGCTGCGCTTCTCGGGATCCCTCGGAGCCCTGCCCGCCCTGACCGCGAGCGACACGGTGTACATCGTGCGGCTGGGGGTCGCGGCCGTGGAGTTCGTGAGCGGAGCGACGGGAAGCGACGAGTACCAGCTCATGTACCACATCCGCAACAGCGTGAAGTACACCTACTACCCCATCCCGGACGACAGGCCCCAGTTCGCCATCGGTCCCGAGCCCGGCGAGGAGGCCGACCTCGACAGGTACGACGGCCGGCCCCGCTCCCTGCCCAACCCATGGACGGATCTCAACAGCCCGCCGCAGGACAGCTCGGACACCATGGGAGTCGAGGACGACTCGTACAACCTGCCCGTTGCCTATCACCGCGCGGCCACGCCGAGGCTGCGGGTCACGCTCGGAACGGGAGGGGTGAATGCTGCCGGCTCCAGCATGGGCTGCGGCTATCCGATCGCGGGCCTGCCGATCCGCCTGCTCGTGAGCGGCGCGGACCCGTCCACCGCGGGCGTCAACGAGGACGTCTCGCCGGGAGGCACGATAGGCTTCGACGCCGCGGCCGCGCTGCCCGACGGCGTGTCGAAGAGCATGCTGCGCTACACCTACACGTTCGAGTACCAGGACGCAGGCAGCTGGATCGCCATCCCGGGTTCGCTCGCCACCGAGCACACGGTCTACACGCTCCACGGCGAGCCGACGCTGAGCCGGAGCTCGACGGCCACGGCCCCGTACATCGCGTGGGTCAAGGCCGTGGACCTCGTGGCCGGATGGGTGGACGGGCCCGCGACGGAGGGCGACATCACCGGGAGCGTGACGGCCGCCGTGAACTCGTTCTTCGGCCTGCAGTACGACACCTCGCGCGGCGCCTGCCACTACACGACGGGCAACGTGGACAACCACACCATGCAGATGTCGGACTTCATCGAGGACTACGACGCGGGGAGCTTCACCGTGGTCAACTGCTCGGACTGCGCGTGCCTGCAGACCACGTTCGCGAACATGGTTGGCGTGGACCACGAGTACGAGATTCTGGGCCTCACGGACCGCATCGAGCTCAACTACATGATCCCCATCGGCCGCTCCTGGATGGTGCCGTTCGCCGGATCGTTCAGGTACCACGCTGTCTCGACGAACGACGTCGGCGGCTCCATCTCAGACGCCTGCGCCGAACTCGACGACGATTCGGACCCGCGCAACCCGCCTCACACGGCCATCCTGCCGGTCGACATGACGTACGCCACGTACAAGCAGAAGCTCTCGTGGGATCCGACCGGCTGGGGCACCTACGCGCGCGAACGCGCCTGGATCCACTGAGGGAGGTGACATGATGAGACATCCAGCAGCAGCTCTCCTCGCACTCCTCGTGACGGCCTCCCCCGTTCTCGCCTCCGACGCGCTCGGTCCGGTCAAGCAGTCCTACGCCTACGACGCGTGGCCCGGCAAGACCGGCGCGCTCAGGCAGGGCGTGGCGCTGCTCGACGTGGACATGTCCGGCCACGAGGTCCACTCGCGCCGGAACAGGCTGACCACGACCGGCGAGATGATCGTGCGCTACGCCGCCCCGAACGAGGCCAAGCCCGCCTTCGAGGTGGGCGTGCGCGTGTTCGACTCGATCGTCGAGGCGCAGGAGCACCTCCTCGTGTTCCTCAACACCTCGACCATGGACTGGCCGCGCGGCGACACGATGGGCCTGAGCACGGGCGACGTCTCCTTCGCCTCGAAGCAGGCGGGCTCGTTCGACGCCATCGTGTTCGTGCGCAGCAACGTCTACGTGCGCGTGGCCCTGCTCGCGAGCGCCTCGACACACCCGGACATCGCGCTCATCGCAGC
>JAFDER010000254.1 GCA_019310245.1 Deltaproteobacteria bacterium | reverse complement strand
ACCTGAGCCTCTTCCTGGTAGGGGCCCAGACCCTGCTCATCATCCGCATCGTGAGGCTGCTGCGCGTCTTCCGGGTGTTCAAGCTGGCGCGGTTCCTGGGCGAGGGCGACGCGCTGTGGAAGGCGCTCAAGGCCAGCAGGCACAAGATCGTGGTCTTCCTCCTGGCCGTCTTCACCGTCATCTGCATCATGGGCACGCTCATGTACCTGATCGAGGGTCCCGAGCACGGGTTCACCTCCATCCCGGTGGCCGTCTACTGGGCCATCGTCACCATGACCACCGTGGGCTACGGCGACATCGCGCCGCAGACCGTACCCGGCCAGGCGCTCGCAGCGATCATCATGATCATGGGCTACGCGATCATCGCCGTGCCGACCGGCATCGTGTCGGCCGAGATGGTGCAGGCCGCGCGCAGGGTCTCCACCCAGTCCTGCCCGGCCTGTGCGGCCGAGGGCCACGATCACGACGCACAGCACTGCAAGTTCTGCGGCGAGAAGCTCTAGATGATGAGGCACACACTCTGGACATTCATCCTCCTCGTGACGGCCGGCTGCAGCGCCGGGACGAGGACGCCGGCCAGCGTGAGCGGCGAGGAGAACGTGGCCCCGCAGGAGGTCTCCCCACCGCAGGAGAAGGCATCGGGATGTCCGGCCTCGTTCGCGGAGGCGAAGGGCGGGTGCGTGCACGGAGGCCAGCTGCCGTCATCGATGGAGTGCACGTATCCGGAGGGCGAGTGCTGGTGCGGCGAGACGCCCAGGTGCTCCGGAGCGTACATGATTCCCATGCCTCCCGAGACGTGGGTCTGGAACTGCGTCAGCCCACCTCCGGAAGTGCGGGCGGACGGGTGCTCCGGAGCGTCGCCCAATCACGGCGACGCGTGCGCGGAGGAGGGGAAGTCCTGCTCCTACGGCGACTGCTGCGTCCTGACCATGACGTGCGTGAACGGCCAGTGGACGGGCGCCGGGCCGGGCTGCCCGCCCTGACGGCGGCGGCCTCTCAGCCGATGGACTCGATGAAGGCCTCGAGGCCGCTCATGACGCGCGCGTCGTCCCAGTGGCGCGGGTCCACGTGGTCGGCCTCGAGGATGTAGCCGGGTTTTTTCAGCCTCTCCCGCACGATGCGCAGGGCGTCGTACTGGCCGAACGAGTAGGGCTTGCACGAGCGGTTCGAGTGCAGGATCACGCCGTCGGCGTCGTAGCGCTCGGCGAGCCTGACGAGCACCTCGGCGCGGGCCCTGAGGCCGCGGTTCAGGAACACGCCGGTGTAGATGTCGGCCATGGCGCGCAGGGGCTCGCCCTCGGGGATCTCGTTGTCGGCCCAGGCGTTCGTGTAGGTGTCCGCGACGAGGCACACGCCCTTCGACTCGAAGAACTTCGACAGCTCGCGCAGCTTGTACCACACGGGGATGTTGTCCCACACGATCCTGATCTTCTCGTCCTGGATGCGGCCCTTGTCGATGGAGGCGCGCTGCTGCATCTCGGCGAGGAGCTTGCGGTAGAACTTCACGCACGATCTCGTGCCGCGGATCGTCACGATGGGGTTCATGAGGATGAAGGCGTCGAAGCAGGTCAGCGGCGCGGGCCTGTGCTCGGCCGTGGCGAGCACCTTCTTCCACAGCTCCATGGCCTCGCGGGCGTGGTCGAGCGTGGCGCGCAGCTTCTCATCGTCGTAGCGCTTGAACGTGATCTTCTCGAGGACGGAGACGGCCTCGCGCAGCTGCTCCTGCACGTACGTCACCGCCGCATCCGGCACGCCGCTGACCGGCTTGCCGGGCTCGTCGGGGATGAACGGCGTGTCGACGAGGATGAGCGGCACGTCGAAGAGCTCGGCAAGGGCCTGGTACCACTTGAGCACCGTGCCGCAGATGTTCGTGCAGCACAGAAGGACGTCCGGCGTGGGAAGGCCTCCCACGGGGCTCTCGCGCGTCATGGCCGAGGCGATGTCCGACGTGCCGTAGTGGCACAGGTCGGGCGAGTAGCCCTCCTTCTCGGCCGTCTCGAGCAGCTTCGGGCTCACGTGCCGCGCCGCGCACAGCGCGCCGTGGCTCTCGGGGTACACGGGGTAGATGCCGAAGGGCAGGAGGATCTCGACGGGCGCTCCGCTCGTGACCCACGCGACTCGCAGCCCGATCTTCTCGCGGATCTTGGCCCACATGTAGTGGCGCTTGATCACGCCCTTGAGGCGGTCGAACGAGGCGATCCTGTCCTTCGGCCTGGACATCGAAGAGATCTCCCCCTACTCGCAGATACCGAGCAGGTTGAAGTAGACCTCGCGGTTGCCGACCAGGAAGTCGTCCCATGTCATGCCGATCACGCTTCCGCTCCAGGCGATGGCCGGGTTGTACGTGTTGGACGTGGAAGACGTGACGGCGACCTCGCTGCCGAGCGTCGAGGCGTCCGCATTGAAGTGCTGCACGTATGCTTGCCTCACATCCGACGTGTCGTCGTCAGTCCAGCTCACAACGTAACCGCTTCCGGTCCATGCGAGCCGGGGCACTTCCGAGCTTCCGGTACTGCTCGTCAATCTCGTGCTGGCCCCGACCTTCACGCCGTCGGCGCCGAGCCGCGCGAAGTAGATCTCCTCGTTGCCGATCTCGTTGTCATTCCAGCTCACGCCGAACTCGCTTCCGGTCCAGACCATGCAGGGATAATCCGAGTAGCCCGTGGTCTCCGACAGGTTCGCCTCCGATCCGATCTTCGTCCCGGACGCGGAGATGCGCACGCAGTAGATCTGGGAGACACTGTCCCTGTAGTCCTCCCAGCACGCACCGAACTCGCTTCCGGTCCACGCAAGAGTGGGCGTGTACACGTTCGCCGAGTAAGAAGTGACCCTCAGCTCGGATCCGGTCACCGAGCCGTCGGCGGCGAGCCTGTGGAAGTAGACGTCTCTGTAGCTGGATCGCAGATCCTCCCAGATCACCCCGGCCTGGCTTCCGGCCCACGCGACCGCGGGAAACCTGGCCACGTTGGCCGTGCTCGTGACCAGGGTATCGGTGCCTGGCAGGGAGCCGTCTTCTCCGATCCGCCTGCAGTAGATGTTGACGTTGCTGCCGCGCTGGTCCTCCCAGCACGCGACGTACTCGCTCCCCGTCCATGCGATCGAGACCTCGGAGGTGTACTCGGTCGTATCCGTCACGTTCACGTCGGAGCCGATCTTCGTACCGTCCGCCGTCACGCGCACGAAGTAGATGTCCTGATCGCCGTCGCGGGCATCGACCCACGCGACCCCGAACTCGCTCCCGCTCCAGACCAACTGGCGGCTCCACGATCCCCCGGCGGCGGACGTGAGCCTCACGTCGGCGAGCAGGGCCCCATCGATCACGGTGTCGCAGTCCTGGTCCACGCCGTCGAGGCAGATCGGCTCCGCTCCCGGATAGACGTCGCCTCTCCCGTCGTCGCAGTCGTCGCCGCCGCAGTCCGCGTCCAGGTACTCGTCCCCGTCGTCGTCCGCTCCCGCCTCGTCGTCCCACTCGCCCGAGCAGTCGTCGTCAACCATGTCGCAGACCGCGTCCGCACCGGGGTAGATGTTCTCGTTGCCATCGTCGCAGTCCGTGCCGCCGCAATCGACGCCGTCCACCTCCATGGCGAAGTAACCATCATCATCGGCATCGACGCTCCCGTGCTCGCACTCGCCCTCGGTGAGGTCGCAGGTGTCCGTGGTGCAGGGATCGTCGTCATCGCAGCTCTCGTCGCCCGTGCAGGGGCCAGGCGGACCGTCCTCCACGACATCCATGTCCGGCGAGTCCGCCGCCGCGTCCTCATCGTCCTGCACGTCCTCGCCGGACGCGTCGTCAGCATCCGCGTCCTGGCCGCTTCCGTTGGAACCGCACCCCAGTGCAAGTAGGATCGCGATCGACATCGGTACTCTCCTCAACATGTCTCTCTCCTGTGCTCGCCTCTTCACTGACGATTTCGATTTCAGATTAATCCTGGACTCCAGCGTACTGCCTCACGCTCATGCCAGCAAGATTGTAGCCGTGTACCCGTGTGTCGGGGTCTGACCCCATCAGACATCGAAGAGATCTCCCACCCTGTCCATCTCGAAGTAGGCCTCGACCCGATTGCGCACCGGCCCGGCCGTCAGGTCCTCTTCTCCGGCGAGCTCGAGGAGCATGGTGCCGACCCCCTCCTCGGACAGCCTCTTGCGGATCCTGGGGTAGTCCCACGCCCAGGGGTCGCAGAACTTGAGCAGGGGAAGGACCACGTGCTTGACGTTCGCGTCGCGCGCGAGCTCGCCCAGGCGCCCGCCGCGGTCCATGCCCGTGTCGTGCTTCACGGCGCCGGGCGAGCGGTCGAGCAGGCCGCCGGCGACCCGCTCGAAGGGGCTGCCGCCGGACGGCACGTTGTGGTCGAAGAGCCTGCGGCCCACGCTCAGGTCGTCGTCCCTGATGGCCACGTCGAGCATGTCGAGTAGCGCGTAGATGCCCGGGTAGGGAATGACGGAGCCGGCCAGGATGCAGGCGAGCTCCGGTTCGTCGTCCTCGCTGCGGCTCACCATCTCGCCCGAGCCCACGGCCTCGATGGCGGCCGCGATGAGCGGGGCCGACTCCTCCGGAGGCAGACAGGACGACGCGATGCACGCGCCGTAGTGATCCACCGCGCACACCCTGCCCTCGCAGGCGCGCCGCGCCTCGTAGAGCACCTCGATGCTCCTCTCCACCTTGAAGCGCTCGATGAGCGCGGAGCCGAGCGTGTCGTCGTCGATCTTCGTGCCCGTGATCGCCCCGAGCTCGTCCGAGGCCCTCGCGATCTCGCTCAGGAGGTAGTCCAGGGCGCCGCTCGACAGGCGGTTGACCGGCATGTAGAGGTCCACGACCGGCACGCTCGGCATGGCCACCTTCCAGATGTCCGAGAGGTTCTGCTGCGTGTCGCAGGACTGGACGAACAGCATGCCGTCGAGGAAGTCGAGCGAGCCCTCCAGGCCCATCTCGAGGATGGACCGGCAGTAGAAGCACGAGGCGGCCTGGAAGTGTGCGCGGGCGCGCGTGCCTCCCTCGCGGCCCGGCAGGCCCGCGGGAAAGCGCATCGTGATCCCGCCCGCCGCGATCACGAGCGGATCGGGCACCCAGGAGGACACGGCGCCGATCACGGGCTTGCCCGTGCGCTTCTTCGCGTCGCGCGCCGCCGCGAAGGGGTCGAGCGCGATCTCCCGGATCCTGTCCAGCTCCTCCGTCACGGCAAAGAACCCTATCACAGGTCCCGATCCCGTCCCAGATCGCTTGACAACGATCCATGTATGCTGAAAAATTCAAGCCCACCTGAATGGAGGATTCCATGTCGGAACATGTCAGACGCATCAGCCTCCTGTGCCTCGTTGGAGCGCTCTACCTGCTGGTGGGCGCGGGGTGCGGGGCCACGTA
>JAFDER010000034.1 GCA_019310245.1 Deltaproteobacteria bacterium | reverse complement strand
GACCTCGGACAGCGAGCTCGTGGGTGCGATGAAGAAGTAGACGGTCTGGTCCGTCCAGGTCCACGCGGAGGAGTCCGCACCGAGCGCCTGGACCTTGTTGTCGTAGACGTTGCCCGGCATCTCCTTGGTCCCCCTGAACATCATGTGCTCGAACAGGTGGGCGAAACCGCTGTGTCCAGGCTCGACCTCGTCACGCGAGCCGACACGCATGGCGGTGAAGTAGGCGACGAGCCCCGGGCTGTCGAACTCGACGAGCGACACGGTCAGACCCGTGGAGAGCGTTCGGATGTCGAAGTCCACGGGCAGGACCTTGCCCTTGACCACCCTGGCGCCGGTCTGCTCGATCATGCTCGGCTCCTCGGCCTTCTCGGTGGCCTCGACTGCATGCTCCTCGACATCGGGTCCGGCTACAGCCGGTCCGATGGATGCGAGGAGAAGGACGGCGGCCGCCACGATGCCTCCCTGACCGCACGAGATCGTGTGCCTCATGACACCCCTCCTGTAAGCTTGAACGGGACTTGATGGCACGATACCATGGCCCCCCGGCCGCTTCAACGGAATCGACGCGCACCGCGGGAGGGAACAATGAGCGAGGCCACACACAAGGACATCAGCTGGACGGACGCCGTGGAGCTGGCGTCACCGCACCCCTACGTCCTCGTGACGACCGTGAGCGACGAGGGAGTCCCGAACGTCATCGGGATCGGCTGGTTCACGATCACGTCGTGGAAGCCGCCCATGGTCTGTATCTCCGTGGCGCCGCCGCGGCACTCCTACGGCAACATCGAGGCCGTGGGAGAGTACGTCATCAACTTCCCGCCGCCGGACATGGCGCGCGCCGCCTGGAAGTGCGGCACCACCACCGGCGCCAAGGTGGACAAGTTCGCGGACAACGGTCTCGAGCCGGTGCAATCCACGAGGGTGAGGCCGCCGGCAATCGCCGGGTCCATCATGGCCTGGGAGTGCCAGGTCGTCAGCAAGATGGACACGGGCGACCACAGGCTCTACATCGCAAAGATCGTGGCCACGAGGGGCGACCCGGCGCGCACGGCGCACCTGTACTCGATTCACTACAGGGAGCTCGTGGCCGTCGACCGCGAGGCAGGCTCGGTCACGCAGGTCGAGTACAAGTAGACCGCCTCGCTCCCCGCTGCAGGAGCAGCCTTGGCGTGACGTCGCAGTTGCTGCGTCCGCCGCTGCCGCGACAAAGAGCCCGCAGAGCACGCGTGCGGCCATCACCTCCGCGTGCTTGTCTCCGCCGTCCGTCGGATGCTACCCTTCGCGCATGAGCGCACTCTCGCGCACATGGAAAGCCGTCAGCTCCATCAAGCTTCACTGGCGCATCATGGCCGGCCTCGTGCTCGGAGGCCTCACGGGAGCACTGGGAGGGGAGCGCGTGGCGTTCCTCGGCGACATCGGCGACGTGTTCCTCAGGGCGCTCAACATGGTCATCGTGCCGCTCATCGCCACGAGCATCGTGGCCGGCGTCGCGGGTCTGGGCTCCGGCAGGAAGCTCGGCACGCTCGGTCTCAAGACGATGGGCTACTACCTCGTGACCTCCACGCTCGCCATCCTGACCGGGCTCGTGCTCGTGAACACCATCAAGCCGGGCGTGGGTGCAGACCTGGGAATCAGCGGCGAGGTGCCCGAGGGCATCGAGGGGCCCATCAGCTCGGTCACGGACTTCCTCATGCGGCTCATCCCCCAGAACCCCATCGGAGCCATGGCCGAGGGCCGCATCCTGCCGGTCATCTTCTTCTGCATCCTCTTCGGAGCGTTCGTGGCCCAGCTGGATCCGGACCGGCGCAGGACCATGAGCCAGTGGTTCGACTCGGCCTTCGACGTCATGATGAGGCTGACGCGCTTCGTCATCGCCTTCGCCCCGCTCGGCGTCTTCGGCCTGATCGCGAAGACCACGGCCACCGTGGGGTTCGCACCCTTGAAGAGCCTGGGCATCTACGCCCTCACCGTCATGATCGGACTGACGGTGCACTTCTTCCTGACGCTCCCGCTCCTGCACTGGCTGGTGGCGCGGTCGAACCCCTTCCGGTTCCTCAAGCAGATGAGCCCGGCGCTCATCATGGCGTTCTCGACGGCCTCGAGCTCGGCCACCCTGCCCCTGACCATGGACTGTGCCAAGAACAGGGCCGGCGTCTCCAAGGGCGTGACGAGCTTCGTCCTGCCCCTCGGTGCCACGGTGAACATGGACGGCACGGCCCTGTACGAGTGCGTGGCCGCCATCTTCATCGTGCAGGTTCTCGGGATCACGCTCACGGCGGGAGAGCAGTTCCTCGTGGTCGCAACGTCGCTCCTGGCCTCGATCGGCGCGGCCGGAATCCCCATGGCCGGACTCGTCATGATCGGCGTCATCCTCACGGCCATCGGAGTCCCCATCAAGTACATCGGCCTCATCATCGCCATCGACCCGCTCCTCGACATGTGCCGCACGTCGGTCAACGTCTGGTCCGACTCGAACGGCGCCGCCATCGTGGCCCGTTCCGAGGGAGAGCGGCTCGACTCCGGGTCGTAGCAGCCAGGGGTGTCCCGGCGCATCGATTCGATTGTAGTCGAATAGAATGGTCTTCCTCTATGTGGAGCCCGTGACGGCGAGCTGGCGGGCGGATCACGAAGGCGTGTACCAGGTGCCCCGGCCACCGCCGTGACGCAGGAGCCTGCCCTGCGCCACGAGCTGCCTGAGGTGGACCTTGATGGTATTGCGGTTGGCCCCGGTCTGATCGAGTGCATGTGACATCGTCAGACGGCCGACCTCCCGGGCGAGGTCGATGAGCTTGACGGAGAGCTCGGGCAGGCGCGTCTTCCTGTGCTGTCCCTCGATTCGCCTGAGCAGCTCGTCTCGCTGGGCTGTCAGGGAACGCAGGAAGAAAACGACCCACTCTCCCAACCCGGTCCGGCCGTTCTCGCCCGTCCGGACCGCTCGCCCCAGCACGCGGTGATGACTGGACCTCCTCTCCTCGAGCACGCGCTCGAACGACGCATACGGCAGGTGGGAGTAACCGGAGCGCATGAGCATCCAGGTGGCCAGGAGGCGGGCCAGGCGGCCGCTGGCCTCGGTGAACGGGTGGATGATCGAGAGCCGGGCCATGAACGAGGCCGCCACGAGCAGGGGGTGGAACTCGTCGGAATCCAGGTACCGCGAGCCCCAGCGCACGAGATCCTCCATCTGTGTGCGGATGCGGGCCGGCGGTGAGGCATTGAACAGGGTGCCGGCGGGCCGGCCGCCGGCATCGTAGGCCCGGACCCTGAGGCTCGCCTTCCTGTACTCCCACCTCTCGGCACCCGCCGTGTCCGAGTACCAGGTCACGGCTCCGTGGAGCCTGCGCACGAAGTCCGTATCCAGCGTCTCCCCTCCCACGGCATCGTAGACCATCTCCAGGGCCTCGGCGTACCCGGCCGCGGCCCGCTCGTCAGCCGTGGTGGGCGGCCTGGGATCCGGTCCGAAGAGGAACCGGTCCACCTCGGGATCCGGCATTCTCGCCCCGTCCATCCTCGTCGAGGACCCGACGCTCTCCACTGTCGCACGCGAGGCGAGCGTGGCCAGCTGTCGGTCGGGAACCTGCCTGGCGACCGAGTGCCACCGTCCCTTGAACTCGTCCAGAGGTGCCACGAGGTTGAGGATCTCGTGATCGAGCACGATCTCGTGAAGGGGCGATGTCTTCCCACGCTGCGCCAAGGTACCCGATAGTACCCAAACCTCCTTCTCGATGTCAACACACCGGATGATGGCACATGAGAGCACAGCGCACGGAAAGTGGAATTACCCGATAGTACCCGATCCGGCGGGTCCTCCGGAGATGTTCATCGCGGAGTTGACTTGCTAACATGCGTCGTTCTTGCTTGATAGTGTCAGGATCGCGAGAAGGAATGACGCGATGGTGGATGGAAAAGGCTCCATGACGCGAGACGCTCGCGAGCCCGCCTACGCGGCGCTGGCCCGCACGGGCGCGTTATCGCGTCGAGCGGAAGCATCGCTCGCGCACCTCGAGTGCTGCAACCTGTGCCCGAGGCGGTGCGGCGTGGACAGGCAGGCGGGCGAGCTCGGCGACTGCGAGACGGGGCGCCGCGCCCGCGTCTCATCCGCGGGGCCGCACTTCGGCGAGGAGACGCCGCTGACGGGCAGGAGCGGATCGGGCACGATCTTCTTCTCCGGGTGCAACCTGAACTGCTCCTACTGCCAGAACTACGGGATCAGCCAGATGGGGGAGGGACGCGAGGCCGAGCCGGAGGAGCTCGCGGCGAGCATGCTCGCCGTACAGGCCCTCGGGTGCCACAACCTGAACCTCGTCACTCCCACCCACGCCACGCCGCAGATCCTGGAGGCGCTGGTGCTTGCGGTGGATCGAGGGCTGCGGATCCCCATCGTCCACAACTGCGGCGGGTACGAGAGCGTGAGCACGCTCGAGCTCCTGGACGGCGTGGTCGACATCTACATGCCCGACATCAAGTACATGGACCACGAGCCCGCGGCCCGGTACTCGCGGGCACCGGACTACCCGCAGGTCGTCCGGGCGGCGATCCGCGAGATGCACCGCCAGGTCGGCGACCTCGAGATCGACGAGCGGGGAGTGGCCCGCAGGGGGCTTCTCGTGCGACACCTCGTCCTGCCCGACGGACTCGCGGGCACGCGCGCCGCAATGCGGTTCCTCGCCACGGAGATCTCCAGCCTCACGTACGTCAACGTCATGAACCAGTACCGTCCCTGCCACGAGGTGCACGAGGACGGGGTTCTCGGCCGCCGGATCTCGGACGCGGAGTACCGCCAGGCCGTCGAGGAGGCACGCGCTGCCGGCCTCACGAGGCTCGATGAACCCCTGAGCAGACTGCGCGTCCGCATCCGCTAGCCAGCTGCATGCTCCTGGACGATCCTGCGGTGCAGCTCGAGCATGCCGCGGGGCAGAGCGTCCACGGCAAAGACGGCATGCTCGTCGAACTCCGCGTTTGGCGGCACTGCCTCGACGGCGGCGTGCAGCCGGTAGAAGATCTCGACGTGAGGCCTGCCGCCTCGACCCGTGACGGTGACGAGATCGAGGGCGTCCGCATCCACGTCGATGTCGAGCTCCTCCTTGAGCTCGCGTCGCATCCCGTCCACCGGACCCTCGCCGGGCTCGAGCCAGCCTCCGGGCAGACCCCAGGGCTTGCCGGAACGGAACCTGTGCCTGAGGAGCAGGACCCCGCCGTCAGGAGAAGCGACGATGGCCAGGACGCCGACGCGGAACGCGGGACGCGGATAGCGGAGCATGACAAACTTGCGCACGCGGACCGGGAGCCTGGCCCATCCTGCAGCCACGGCTCGCACCAGAACGGGCGAATCGAGGATGGAGCGCAGGATCACCGCTCCTGCCCGCCCGACGCTGCGAGAGCGTCGACAAGATCGTCGGGCGGCTCGACGATGGACATGCACGGGTGGCTGCTCAGCACCTGCGAGAGTCCACGCGCCCCTCGAGGCGCCGCCTCCTCGAGGACGTGGACGGCCTGAGGCTCGTACACCGCCGCGAACGGGTCCGGCTGTCCCCCCACCGCGGGCACGACGGCCCAGATCCCGGGACGTCTCTTCGACCAGAGCCACTCGAGAAGCTCGACGCGGAGGCGGAGCAGGCCGGAGTGGAGAACGATCCAGCTGAAGGCCGGCGCCCATCGCATGGCCGCGAGCATCCCGCCGACGGGCCCCTCGACGCCCGGAATGCAGGGCAGGCGGGCCTCGCCCGGGACGGGGCGGCCAGCGACCAGCACGGTGCTCGCAAAGGCGCCTGCCACGCCTGCCGCAGGCTCGCAGGATGCGGCACCGGCGAGCACGACCGCCGCCCTGGTCCGCTCGCACCACCGCGACTGCAGCCAGCTATGAAGGCGCGTCTCCACGGCCTCCACCGCATCGGGCCCTCTTTGCACCGTGAGGATCACGGCCCTCGTGCCGGCCGGAGGCCCCTTGCCGTCGGGACCGACGATCCAGATCTTGTCCATGCTTCCGCTCTTGCCTCCCTCGACGAGGAGGATGTCCACGTCCTGCCTCCAGGCCCGTGGAAGAGGCGCCCAGCCCGAGCCGGGCGGCCTCGGGGCAACCTGGAACCACCAGCTCTCGTCGAAGGCCTCCACGCGCGCCGCTCCCGCCTCGCGCACGCGCATCGTGTCCTTCCCGGGCCGGTCGAACTCCAGATGGTGCGCATCGTGCTTGAGCACTCCAACGCGCAGGCCCCGCCGGGAAAGCCGCGGGATGAGGGCCTCGATGACGGTCGTCTTCCCGGCCCCGCTCCACCCGGATATGGCAAGCATCGAGGGCAACATCCCCGGCAGGATAGCGCAAGTGGGGACCTCGCTCCACAACCTTACGGATGCGCGCGCCGGTGTGGTATACCGCTCGTGGGGACACGCATGACGAGCGCATGGAAGACGAGACGCATGGAGTTCGGACCGCGACGGGCCGTCTTCAGCGTTGCCACCGATCTGGACCCCGGGGTGGACGGAGCGAGGAGCGAGGAGCACGAGGCCTGTCTCGACCGCTTCGACCTGGCCTATCGGACGCTGACGGCCATCCTCTACAACTTCGCGCCCTGCTCGGGCCATCCGGGTGGATCGATCAGCATGGGCCGCATCCTGGCCGGCCTGCTCCTGCGGACGATGGCGTACGGCATCGCACATCCCCTGGACAGGGCGCAGGACGTGGTCTGCCTGGCGGCCGGCCACAAGGCCATGGGCCTGTACGCCATGCTCGCCCTGCGAGACGAGGCCGTGCGCATCGCGCGGCCGGAGCTCCTGCCCGACGACATCGCCCACCGGCTCAGGCTGGAGGACCTGCTCGGCTTCAGGCGCAGCCCGGCACAGAAGACGGAGCTCTTGCAGCGCTTCGAGAGCAAGCCCCTGGACGGTCACCCCACGCCGGCGACGCCGTTCGTCAGGCTCGCGACGGGCCCGTCCGGAGTGGGCGTGGCCTCGGCCGTGGGTCTGGCGCTCGGCGCGCTCGACGTCTACAGGCAGGAGGCGCCGTGGGTACACGTCATCGAGGGTGAGGGCGGCGCCACCACGGGGCGGGTCTCCGAGGCGATGGCGGCAGCCTCGGCCGGGCAGATCGAGAACCTCGTGCTCCACATCGACTGGAACCAGTCCACGATCGACTCGGACTCGTGTTGCCGCACGGGTGACACGCCGGGGGAGTACGTCCAGTGGGATCCGGTCGAGCTGGCATACCTGCACGACTTCAACGTGATCCTCGTCCCCGACGGGCACGATGCAGCACAGGTGGCGTCGGCGCAGCGAGCCTCCCTGGCACGGCAGAACCACCAGCCCACGTGCATCGTCTACAGAACGGTCAAGGGCAGGGGGTACGGGATCGAGGGGCGCAGGAGCCACGGCGTGGGTCATGGCTTCTGCTCGTCCGGGTTCTACGAGACGCTCCTCCCGTTCGAGGCCTGCTTCGAAGTGACGTTCCCGAGATACGACGGGGGGCTCGACGATGCGCCCGTCGAGAAGGCCCACTGGGATGCGTTGCTGAGCGTGAGGCGGGCGCTCACGTCCGACAGCGCCCTGTGCGGGCTCGTGGCGAATCGCGTCGAGCAGGCGGCGCAGGCGCTCAGGAGCAAGGCGCGCCGCCCCCGCCCCGGAGCTCCCGACCTGGAGGCCTACTTCGACGGCGCCCGGCCGGATGACCTGGAGCCTCCGCAGCAACTCCGGGTCGAACCGGGAAGCCGGACAACCCTCCGGGGCCAGCTCGGTCGATGCCTCGGTCACATCGGCCGTCTGACGCGAGGCGGCGTCATGGGCTCGGCCGCCGACCTTCTCGACTCCACTTCGGTCTCGGAGCTCGCCGCCGGGATGAGTAGTGGCTTCTTCAGGCTGGACGGCAACCCGGACGCCCGCCTCGTCTCCGCCGGTGGGATCTGCGAGGACGCCATGGGGGGGATGATGGCTGGGCTCTCGTCATTCGGCTGGCACATCGGCGTGAGCGCCTCGTACGCCGCCTTCATTGCGCCGCTCGAGCACATCTCGGCGCGCTGCCACGCCATCGGTCAGGAGGCCAAGAGGCGCGTCGTGGACGAGCCGCCCAACCCCTTCGTGATCGTCATGGGTCACGCCAGCATCATGACGGGTGAGGATGGACCCACGCACGCCGATCCCCAGGCACTCCAGCTCTTCCAGGAGAACTTCCTCAGTGGTTCGTGCGCCACGCTCACCCCGTGGGAGCCGGGCGAGGTCTGGCCCCTGCTCCACGCAGCGCTCACGCGCCGCCATGCCATCGTCGCCGTCTACGTCACCCGCCCCGAGCAAACAGTTGCGGACAGGAAGGCCCTGGGCCTCCCGCCCGCCTCTGCCGCTGCGAAGGGCGTTTACGCGGCGCGGCGCGCACATCCCGGTGCGGGCGACGAGGCGGGGACCGTGATCCTCCAGGGCAGCGGCGTGGCGAACGAGTTCTTCCTGGGCGTCCTGCCAGAGCTGGACAGGAGGGGTCTGAACCTGAACGTGTTCTACGTCTCGAGTGCCGAGCTCTTCGCCGCGCTGCCCGCAGCCGAGCGCGAGGCGATCCTGCCCGAGGAGCTGGCATCCGAGGCGATGGGCATCACGGACTTCACCCTGCCCACCCTCCACGGATTCGTGACCTCGAGACGGGGCCGCGAGGCCTCGCTCCACCCCTATGGACGCGGGCGCCACCTTGGCAGCGGCAAGGCCCCCCGCGTGCTCGAGGAGGCGGGCCTCGACGCCGCGAGCCAGCTCGAGGCCGTCCTCTCCTACGCCGGAGCCCCTGGCAGGATCAGCCGCGGATCCTGATCGCCCAGAACAGCCTGGCCATGTTCTTGAGCACGTTCGGCACGCGCTTCGCCAGGCGGATCGAGGGCTCGCGCTTCTCCATCACCCGCACCGGGATCTCCACGATCCGGATGCCTCCCCTCTCGGCACGGATCACCATCTCGGAGGCGAACAGATCCTTGTCCACGAGGCACGACTGGATGGTGTCGACGAGCGGCGCCTTGCGCATCGCCTTGAGGCCGTGCGTATCCGTGCCCTTGAATCCCACGGCCAGCCGGAGCATCCAGTTGATGAGGATGGACGCCATGTGCCGGCCTGCAGGCCTGTGATCCTCCGAGCCGCTCAGGAGCTTGGAGCCGACGACGAGATCCGCCCTGTCGCTCTCGATCATCTCGAGCGCCCTCTCGTAGAAATCGACGTCGCACAGGTCGATCTCGTCGCAGATCACGAATTCCCCGGCCGCGTCGAGGATCCCCTGCCTGAGCGCCAAGCCGTAGTTGGGCTCGCCGAGGCTCATCAGCCTGACCTGCGGGAACCGGGTGGCGAGATCCCGCGCGATCTCGACCGTCCGATCGCGGCTTCCGTTCTCCGAGAGGACGATCTCGTACGGGTAGGGAAACTCCTTCAGCCGGTCCACGAGCTCGATCACGGCCGAGCTCAGGATCCCCCTCCGGCTCATGAGTATACGTGCGGTCTCGCGTCCTGCAACGAGGGCATCCTCCATGGCGGAGTAGTTCCAGTCCCCGTACCGGCCGATCGAGTGGATCGAGCGGGCGCGCAGCCAGTCCAGGATCCGCGCCCTGGTGCGCTCCCACTGATGGTCATACACGACATAGGCGTGCGGGATCCTGCGCTCCCTGACGAATCGGATGTCACCCGGCCTCGAGATGATGCCCATCTCGACGAGACGGGGAACCACGCGCCGCCTGATCCCCTCCGGGCCGAGCGACCTCTTCGGGACGAGCTCGACGTACAGACTCCCGCATCCCTCGGGCACGAGATCGGCCGAGAAGTTGGAGTACGCTCCCACGCGGTAGAAGGGTATGGAGGGATCCGGCACGTAGGTCCAGTGGTAGGGAGTGCCGGCAGGAACACGCAGGGCCACGTCCAGGTACCTGAGCGGCCTCACGCGGAGCTTCCTGCCGGCTTCCACGAGCCATGCCGGCGCATCCCGGACGATCCGGACCAGGCGGTCCAGGGGAATCGTGGACACGAGTGCCTCGTAGTGCACGTGACTCCCGTCCGAGAGCCCGGCCCTCCCGCGCCTGGCCTCAACGGATGAGAGGCCGACGCCGTAGCGCACGCGAGCCCTGCGCTCCACCTGGCGTGCGATCCGCTCGCCGAGCACGCCGATGCCCGAGCGCGGATAGAGGAAGGAGGCGTTGTAGCCCAGCTCCTGCTCGTGCATCCCGAGCGCCCCGGCCAGCACGTCCTCGAGCCTGGGTACCGGCACGAAGCGATCGCACCAGGCGGGCGTCATCTCACGCGGGTGCACGCCCCAGATCTTCCTGTTGTACGGAATCATGAAATGCCTGGCGAAGCCGGGCCCGAAATGGCGATGGATGAAGTCCTCGAACGATCGCACGGGGGATGCGTCGCGCTGCTGCCACGCCTCGATGAAACCGGTGAGACACTCGAACGCGACCTCGGGCGGGAGCCCGTAGGTGTTGGCCTGGAAGGGGTAGCGCGTGTAGACGCCATGGCTCCAGATGCGGCTGCGCCTCTGCAGCTTCACCGCATCGCCGCGCAGCAAGCTCGTGACCCAGCGTCGGATCCCGGGGTCCCTGAGGTGCAGGAGATGCCCCGTCCTGTCGAATCCGTAGCCCCTCTCCCACGTGGTGGTGGCCAGGCCACCGGGGCCGGCGTCGCGCTCGACGACCAGGCAGCCGGCGTTCATGTGGCGCGCGAAGGACAGGCCTCCGAGTCCGGCGCCGGCCACGAGGATGTCGGTGGAGCGGGGCACGGAAAGAATTATGTGTGAACCCCGACGAGTGTCAACCTGTCATCGGAGAGGCTTGACCGGCGGTGAAAAACGCTCCACTGTTGCCCGGGCGGGGGAAGGGCACTATGCTATGTGGGCCCGGGGAACGAGCCCTCGACGAGGAGTGTGCTGATGGCCTTGCGTCGCGCGATCACGAGCCTTGCTGCCGCCGGTCTCATCCTGGCGGGATGCAACGAGAACACGAGCCAGGAAGATGCGGTCATCGACCTGGTCACCGAGGATTCGGGGGGATTCGAGACGCCTCCCGGCGGCTGGGCCAGGATCATCCCGAACACGGCCTTCGAGGGGCTCACCTGGCTCGTCATCGGCATCGAATCCCAGGCCATTGACGGCGGCCCCGACCTGACGGGCGCCCTGGTCTCCGTCGAAGAGTTCAGCGATGAGGTTCTCATCCGCGAGCAGGCCTGCAACCGGGCCCGCTGCGCGATCGTCATCGAGGTCACCGAGTTCATGGGCCCAGTGGGACAGCCCATCCCGCCCCCCATCGAGGCCCAGAACGTCATGCTCCGCATCGAGCCTCCCTCGGGCGACTGGATGGTCGCCACGCTCGCCGTGTTCCCGCTCGATTTCACGGACCACTTCACGGACACCATGCCGCTCAGGCTGAAGGGCCACTACATGATGAGCTCCTTCCGCATGGCGGCGGGAACGCGCCTGGAGGTCAACACCACCGATATCTCGAACCCCGGCCGGCTGTTCGTGGCGGGTCCCATCGAGATCGCGGGCGTGGTGGACCTGTCGGGCGGCGACGCCGAGGGCAGCACGGAGGGCGCCGCGGGGCTCGGGGCGGGCGCGGGAGGGGCCGCGTCCAGTGCCGGGGTCGGACCGGGAGCAGGCCTCGGAGGCACGGGCGGCGGCGGCGGCGGGGGAGGCTCGTACGGCGGGACCGGGATGGACGGCGAGGATGGCGGGGGCACGGGCGGGGCGGCCGGTGCCTCCTACGGCGAGATCAACATCGAGTGCCTCATGGATCCCGACTCGCGCAACTGCGCCGGAAGCGGTGGCGGAGGCGGGGGCGGCGCCGGGGGAGCAGGAGGCAGCGGCTTCCTGCTCCTGTCCCTGGATTCGATCACCCTCGCGGACGCCGTCATCGACGTGAGCGGCGGCGCGGGCGGCGACGGAGCGTCGGGCGGAGGAGGCGGCAGCGGGGGAAACGCGTTCCTGCTGGCGCCGACGATCTCGGGCACCGCCACGATCGATTCGATCGGCGGGGCCGGGGGCGCGAGCGGAGGCGGCGCGGGCGGCGCGGGGCGCATCCGCCTCGACAGCGACCTGACCGGGGCCGACCTGACGCTCCAGCCCAACTTCTACTTCCCGGGCCCCGTGATCGACAAGTCGAGCCTGGAGCTCATCGACACGGACGGAGCCATGACGGTGAGCGGCTGGGCCGAACCGGACACGGAGCTCAGACTCGCCGTGGACAACCTGTCGGACAACCCGGATCGCAACTACGATGTGGTGGCTGGATCCGACGGGACGTTCACGCTCGACATCAACGTCAGTCCGGGCATCAGCAAGATGATCCTCACCCAGAACGTGGGCGGGCTCATATCGAGGGGTTTCGTCGGCAACACCTTCCAGGTGGCCGGCACCACCGCGGTGGTGGGCACCATCCTCTACATCGCCTCCGTTCCCGACTCGGAGTAGCGGATGCCGGGCCCAGACCGCGCGCTGCGTGCGGCCCTGGACATCAGCCGCGTCCTGGGTGATTCCCGCGTCATCACGGACCCCGATCAGCTCGAGCGCTTCGGCGGCGACGAGAGCGAGGAGCCCCCCAGGGTTCCCGACGCGGCGATCCTGCCGCGCACGGCGTCGGAGGCGGCGCGGTGCCTGTCCATCGCCTCGGAACACGGCGTCCCGGTCACTCCCAGGGCCGGGGGGACGGGAAAGACGGGCGGCGCCGTGCCGGTCGAGGGCGGCCTCGTCCTGGCCTGCGAGAAGATGAACCGCATCAAGGAGATCGACGCCGGAGACCTCGTGGCGGTGGTGGAGCCGGGCGTGATCCTCGCGGACCTGCACTGTGCCGTGGAGGATCAGGGGCTCTTCTACCCGCCGGATCCGGCGAGCCTCGACTCGTGCTGCCTGGGCGGCAACGTGGCCGAGAACGCCGGTGGTCCCAGGGCATTCAAGTACGGCGTCACCGGCCACTACGTGCTCCGCCTCGACGTGGCGCTGCCCTCGGGAGCCATCCTGAGGTGCGGCCACCGGCCGGTCAAGGGAGTGGCCGGCTACGACCTCGCCGGCCTGTTCACCGGAAGCGAGGGCACGCTCGGCCTGTTCACGGAGATCACTCTCAGGCTGATCCCGCGGCCGCGACAGGTTTCGACGGTCCTGGCACTCTTCCCGGGACTCGCCGACGCGGGCAGGGGCATCCAGGCCGTCCTGGCGGCAGGACTGGTGCCCAGGGTCCTCGAGATCATGGACAGGGAGTGCGTGGACACGGTCAGGGACGGAGGCGTGCCGCTGCCGCCCGGGATCGAGGCGCTGGTCCTCACGGAGCTCGACGGATCCGAGGCGGCCGTTGCGGGCGACCTCGAGCGCGCCGGCGAGACCCTGACCCGCGCCGGAGCGCAGGACGTGCTCGTGGCCACGGGGACCGTGGAACGCGACAGGCTGTGGCGGGCTCGGCGCGAGCTCAGCGAGGCCCTGCGCAGCAGGAAGGCGCACAAGATCTCCGACGACGTGGCCGTGCCGCGCTCCAGGCTCGTGGCCGTCCTCGAGCGGATCGAGTCCATCGGCCTTGCCCATGGCCTCGTGAGCGCCACGTACGGCCACGCCGGCGACGGAAACCTCCACGTGACGTTCCTGTGGGACGATCCTGGCCTCGAGGCCGGCGCCGCTGCCGCGCGCGAGGAGGTCATGAGGCTGGCACTCGAGATGGACGGGACGGTGTCGGGAGAGCACGGGATCGGCTCGGTCAACCGGCGGTACCTCGAGATGGAGCTGGGCCGGGAGGCCATGGCCCTGACCAGGGGGCTCAAGAAGCTCCTGGATCCTGCATCGATCCTCAACCCCGGGAAGATTCTCTAGTCGGTCGTGCATTGACTTTGAACGACCTTGAAGTACGCTTCTGATCGAGAATGCGGCTCCTTTTGACCATAGCCGCCGCAGCCATGCTGGCGGCCTGTTCGGGCGACGGTGGTACGCCCTGGACCCTGGACGGCTGGGATGTGGCCGGCGATGCGCCGGTCGACGCGTCCGTGGAGGGTGACGGACCGGCCGACGCTCCCGTGGAGGCGCCGGACGGCGTGGATCACACGGGAGACCTGGACTGCCACCAGGACATCGACATCGTGTTCGTGATCGACGTCTCCACGTCGATGACCTGGGTCCTCGAGCAGCTGGCCACCGAGATCGGGGCCGTCTGGGAGTACGCGGAGGCCATGTCGGCCCACCCGGACTACGACCCGGCGTTCGGGCTCGTCGTGTTCGTGGACGACGTGCTCGTCACGAACGGAGGCGAGCCGTACGCGAGCGTGGGCGATCTCCAGACCGAGTTCAATTCCTGGCGAGCGTTCTGCTCCACGAACGCGCAGCCGGGAGGCAGCTCCTGCTCGAATGCGGACTGCCCGGAGAACACCCTGGACGCGCTCGCGGACGCGGCCGAGCTGTACGCGTGGACGCCGGGCGCGCTGCACGTGGCCGTCCACGTGACCGACGACACGTTCAAGGAGGCCCCGGACGGGCTGTGCTCGGCCTTCACGCCCATCCCGGTCCGCCACACCTACCCCGAGACGCTGGGCCTGCTCGTGGACAACGAGATCCGCGTGGGCGTCTTCGCCATGCGCGCCGGCTCGTACTGCACGATCCCGCCCGACAAGGAGCCCGGCTTCTTCGCGCCCTGGGGCAGCTACCCGTCGATCCCCGAGGCCACCGGGTCCACGGTGTGGGATCTCGACCGGATCCAGTCCGGGGAGATCAGCCTCACGGAAGCCATCTCCGGGTTCGTGCTCGAGGAATGGTGCACGGACTTCATCTAGAATCAGGGAGTTAGGGGAATGCCACGAACGAACCACCACGCCGCGTGGATCGCGGTGCTGGCCGCGGCCGTGCTCCTGGGAGCGCCCGGCAGAGCCGACGCCCTGGTCACCCTGTACGGGCCCACCGGCATGGACTGGGACATCTACGAGAACACGTACGGCTACATCTACGACGGCGAGAACGACGCCTACGACTACTGCTACTACCTGGAGGTGGGCGGCACGCGCTACTACGCCAGCGGAAGCGCGGGCACCACGATCTGGAGCGGCCGGGGCGTCCAGATGGCGCCGCACCTCATCGGGCAGGTCCGCGTCGTGCGCACGGCCTACGTGCCGGACACGGGCACCCACGACTACCTGCGCTACTACGACACGTTCGAGAACACGAGCTCGTCACCGGCCACGGTGTCGGTGAGGTACTACGGAGACCTGGGCTCGGACACCTCCACGATCATCACGGCGACGTCGAGCGGCGACACGACCGTCGACCTGACGGACACGTGGTACTGCACCCACGACTCGTCCTCGGTCACGACGCCCTGCGGCCACGTGTGGACGGACGGGATCATCACGAGCCCCACGGCGATGACGATGATGTCGGACGACATCTCCACCTCGTTCTCCGTCGACATTCCTGCGGGCAAGACGCGAGCGCTCATGATCTTCGCCGTGCAGGGAGCGACGCGGACCGACGTCCAGACCACGGTCGAGTGGCTTGCCACGATGCCGTCGGCAGCGCTCACCGGCCTGACCGGGACCGACGAGCAGCAGATCGTCAACTGGCACACGAGCGGCGCACCCATCATCACCGTGGTCACCGAGACCCTCGAGGTCGAGGAGGGCGGGGACCTGTCGCTCGAGGTGGCCGTCACGGACATCGAGGGCGACCCCTTCGACGTGTACTGGGAGCTGAACGAGGACGGGCACTTCGACGATGGCACGGGCACGACCGCCACGTTCAGCGCGATCGGCTTCGACGGGCCGACGACGGCAACGGTGAGCGTCAGGGCGCAGGATTCGAGCGAGGAACGAATCCTCGACATCGACATCACCGTCCTCAACGCCCTGCCCGTGTTCAACTCCGACCCGGCGGTGGACCCGGGCCTCGATGCGTACCGCGGCAGGGAGTGGATCTACTACCTCGACGTCACGGACCCTGCGAACGCGGACGGCACGTTCCGCGACCCCGTGATCGTCAGCGTGCCCGTGAAGCCCGAGGGCATGATCTACTTCGGGGACATGCACTTCGAGTGGACCCCCAGGGCGGACGGCTCGGACGTGGGCCTTCACACCCTGCGCATCGAGGCGGACGATCGGGACGGGGACGAGGGCGAGATCGCCGTGCAGGAGGTCACGATCGAGGTTCTGGAAAACGCCCCTCCCGACGCCCCGACCATCGTCTCGCCCGACGGCACGACGGTCGGCACGTCCAGGCCCGCGCTCATCGTGGACAACGCCAGCGACTTCGACGGCGACGACCTCTCCTACACCTTCGAGGTGGCCACGGTGGGCGACTTCCTGCCCACGAGCGTGGTGGTGCGAGGCCAGGTGTTCGAGGGCACGGACGGCCAGACGGAATGGATCGTCACCGTGGACCTCATGGACGCGACGCGCTACTACTGGCGGGTCTGGGCCAACGACGGCCGGGCCGATGGTCCCCCGGCGTCCTCCTCCTTCGACGTCGACTACAGCCTGATGCCCGACACGGATCCCGACACGTCCACGGACACGATCACCGACACGATCCCTCCCTTCCCCACCCCGGGAGATACGGACTGCGGGTGCCGCACTCTCTCCTCCCCGGGCTCGAGCCTGCCCTGGGTGCTCCTCAGCCTCGCGGCCCTGGCGCTGATCCGCAAGCGCCGCGGCTGAGACACCTCCCCGCATCCCGGGAACATCACCCTGTTTTCCGCCTGACGCGGGGTCCTTGATCCTGAGCGCGGCTCGGATATGCTACACTCCCCTTCTGACCAGGAGGCCCGATGAGGACGGCGGTGCCGGCTCGGGCCCTCATCGCCGGGGCAGTGCTCGTGGCGCTGTGCCACGCCGGTGACGCGAGGGCCGTGCCCAAGAAATCGTACATCAACACGTTCACCCTGATCATGGACAGCTCGAAGCGCGCCATGACGTGGACGGAGAAGCACAAGGACGACACGCGGCTCGCCGAAGCGGCGGCGGCCATTGCCCGTGCGAACGTCAAGACGGTCCAGGACCTGTCCCCTCCGCTGGAGTTCGTCGACATCCATCCCCACTTCGTGGCCATCATCGAGAGCAGCCTGAACGGACTGCAGGCCGTGGCTGACGGGGACATGAAATCGTACTACAAGATCAAGACCAGGATGAAGAAGCAGAGGCAGAGCCTCAACCATGTCATGAACGAGCAGAACTTCGTCTTTCCGGAGATCATCTGAGCGAGGAAAGAGGAAGGAGAGAAAGAATGATCAGCCGAGCGGCCAGCACTGGCATCGTGGCAAGCGTGCTCCTGACGGTGCTCGCATCCTGCGGCGGCGGGAACAAGAACGCGAACACGCCGCGAACGGACCTGAGGCCCTTCAAGGAGGTCGCGGCCGTGGAGATGTTCGAGAAGGCCCTGGAGGAGGCCGGCCTGGCATCGGAGCGCAAGACCGAGATCCACATCGTGGGCTTCGGACCGTGGAAGGTGGATCTCTGGGTCGAGGGCATGCCCCTCGTCATCGAGTACCTCACGGCCGGCGACAGGGCGAAGCTGGGCGACCACCTCACCTCGAGCAAGGTCGGGGAGCACTTCAAGCTCATCGCCGTGGCAACGGAGGAGATCGAGGAGGGGGAGCAGCTGACCTCGGCGAACTCCCGCTACGCCGTGGTCTTCGACGACAGGGACTACGTCTACCAGCCGAATCCCACGAGCGAGGACAGGTACGACATCACCATCTTCGAGATCGAGAAGCGGATCCGCAAGGATGCCGTCGACGTGATCGAGGAGCTGCGCCGCATCATGGAGAACCTGGCGGCGGAGACCGAAGAGGAAGAGTGAGGGAGGCGGGAGCCCGGCTCCGGGATGACTGACGACGCCAAGACAGCGGAGTCCATCCTCGTGGTGGACGTGGGCAACACCAACATCTGCCTTGGCGTCCAGGACGGGAGGCATCTCAGGGCCTCCTGGCGCATCCGGACCGACCCCGGGCAGACGCAGGACGAGTTCTTCGTCACCCTCGCCCAGCTCATGGAGACGCACACGGTGCAGAGCGAGGGGATCCAAGGGGCCGTGGTGGCCAGCGTGGTTCCACCGCTCCTGGACGTGGTGGTCGGTTCCATCAGGAGGCGCCTCGACGTCCCGGTCCTCACCGTGGGGCCCGGCCTGAAGACCGGCATCACGATCCGCATGGACAACCCCCGAGAGGTGGGAGCCGATCGCATCGTCAACGCGGTGGCGGCCGTGGAGCTCTGCCCATCCGGCGCGGTCGTGGTGGACCTGGGCACGGCGACCACCTTCGACTGCGTGTCCCCGGACGGCGAGTACCTGGGTGGAATCATCGCACCGGGCCTCAACATCAGCGCCGAGGCGCTCGTCAGACGCACGGCCAAGCTGCCGGAAGTGACGATCACCCGGCCGGACAGGGCGATCGGAAAGAACACCGAGAGCTCCATGCAGTCCGGGATCTTCTACGGCTACGTGGCGTTGATCGACGGTCTGGTCGACCGCATCAGGGAAGAGCTCGAGTTCGATCCCGTGATCATCGCCACCGGCGGCCACTCCGCCGCACTCGCCTCCGCCAGCCGCACGATCTCGAGGGTCGAGCCCGGCCTCACGCTGCTGGGTCTGGCCCTCATCTGGGAAAAGAACAGGGACTAGAGGCCTCCATGGGTGACCCGGCCTCGAAATTCGTCCACCTCCACATACACACGAACTACAGCATGCTCGACGGTGCGCTCCGGATCGACCGCGCCGTGCAGCGGGCAAGCCAGTACGGCATGCCGGCCATGGCGATCACGGACCACGGCAACATGTTCGGTGCCATCCACTTCTACAAGGCCGCCCGCGCCGCCGGGATCAAGCCCATCATCGGCACCGAGGCTTACGTGGCGAGGGGCAGCCGGCGGGACAAGAGCGAGCGCCCATACCACCTCATCCTCCTGGCCAAGGACGAGACCGGCTACGGCAACCTGCTCTACCTGTGCTCCATGGCCTACAAGGAGGGCTTCTACCGCCGGCCGCGCATCGACCACGAGCTTCTCGCGGAACGCGCACGGGGGCTGGTGGGCATGAGCGCGTGCATGGCCGGCGAGGTGCCTCGCAGCTTCCAGGAGGGCGGCGTGGAGAGCGCCGTCAGGGCCGCGTCGCGGCTGAAGGAGATCTTCTCTCCCGGGGACTTCTACTTCGAGGTGCAGAACACTGGCCACGAGATGCAGATCCCGTTCAACGGCGCGGCGCGGGACATCGCGAAGAGGGCCGGACTGGACATCGTCGCCTCGAACGACGTGCACTACCTGGATGCGGACGATGCGCGCGCCCACGAGGTGCTCGTGTGCATCGGCACCGGCAAGGTGCTCGGCGACTCGGACAGGCTCTACAAGCAACACCTGTCCATCCACTTCGGCGACGAGGCCCACATGCGTTCGGTGCTGCCGGAGTTCCCGGACGCGATCGAGAACACCCTCGCCGTCGCGGAGAAGTGCGAGATCGAGCTGAGGCTGGGCGACTTGGTGATGCCCCACTTCCCCGTCCCTGACGGCGAGACGCTCGATGGCCATCTCACGGCCCTCGCCAGCGAGGGCCTGGCCCGGCGGGTCGCGGAGATCGAGTCGAAGGGGGGCAGGGTCGACCGCCCGGTCTACGAGAAGAGGCTCGCACGGGAGCTCGGGGTCATCTGCAAGATGGGCTACGCGGGCTACTTCCTCATCGTGTGGGACTTCATCCAGCATGCAAAGAGGCAGCTCATCCCCGTGGGACCGGGCAGGGGATCCGGTGGAGGGAGCGTGGCGGCCTGGGCCCTCCGGATCACGGACCTCGATCCCATCCGCTACGGCCTCGTCTTCGAGCGCTTCCTCAATCCCGATCGCGTCTCCATGCCCGACTTCGACATCGACTTCTGCAAGAACCGCAGGGACGAGGTGATCGACTACGTCACCCGGAAATACGGTGAGGACAACGTGGCGCAGATCGCCACCTTCCACGAGCTCAAGAGCAAGCTGGTCGTGCGCGACGTGGGACGGGTGCTCGGTCTGCCGTACGTGGAGGTGGACAGGATCGCGAAGATGATCCCGGCACCGGTCCAGGGCAAGACCGTGACGATCGATCAGGCCCTCAAGGAGGAGCCCCGGCTACGAAAGCTCTACAAGTCCAACGCCAAGATCAAGGAGCTCATCGATCTGAGCCGGAGGCTCGAAGGACTGACGCGCCACGCGGGAACGCACGCCGCCGGCATCGTGATCGCGGACAGGCCCATCCACGAGTACGCCCCTCTCTACCAGCGATCGGTCAACGGCGAGAGGGCGGAGATCTCGACGCAGTGGGACAAGAACGTGGTCGAGGACATCGGCCTCGTGAAGTTCGACTTCCTGGGCCTGAAAACGCTCACAGTCCTCGATACGGCCCTGAAGCTCATCCACAAGAACCGGCAGGGCGGGCCGGCGATCCCGAGCACCCTGAGCGAGATCCCGCTGGAGGATCCCGAGACCTTCAGGCTCATCGCCTCGGGTGACACGACAGGCGTGTTCCAGCTCGAGAGCAGGGGTTTCAGGGAGCTCCTGCGCAGGCTGAAGCCGAAGCGCATCGAGGACATCATCGCTGCCGTGGCGCTCTACCGCCCCGGTCCGCTCCAGTCGGGAACGGCCGACAGCTACATCGACCGCAAGAACGGCCTCGAGCCCGTGAGCTTCGCCCACCAGGCCATGCGCGCCTACCTCGAGGAGACCTACGGGGTGATGATCTACCAGGAGCAGGTCATGGAGACGGCCCGCGTCCTCGCGGGATTCACCATGGCCGAGGCGGACAACCTGCGGCGGGCCATGGGCAAGAAGAAGCACGACCTGCTCGCCAAGTTCCGCTCGAAGTTCCTCGTGGGCTGCGACAGGAACGAGGTCGACCAGAGGGTGGCCGAGTCGATCTTCGACCAGATGCAGGAGTTCGCCTCGTACGCCTTCAACAAGAGCCACAGCGCCGGGTACGCCATCATCGCCTACCAGACCGCCTACCTGAAGGCACACTTCAGGGAGGAGTTCTTCGCGGCGCTGATGACCTGCGACGAGGACAAGATCGAGAAGCTCGTCCCCTTCCTCGCCGAGGGCCGGGCAAAGGGAATCTCGATCCTCCCTCCCGACATCAACACGTCCGATCGGCACTTCACCGTGATCCCGGCAGAGGATGGGAAGGGCCGCTCCATCCGCTTTGGATTGCTCGGCGTCAAGGGCGTGGGCGCCGCGTCGGTGGACGCCATCATCAAGGCGCGCGACGACGGTCCGTTCGAGGACCTCTTCGACCTCTGCTCGCGGGTGGATCTGAGAGCCTGCAACCGCTCGAACATCGATCAGCTCGTCAGGGCGGGGGCCTTCGACGAGGCGGGGTCGCGTGAGGGACTCCACAGGGCGAGGATCCTCGCCGCCCTGGACGCCGCCCTCGAGGTGGGCAAGATGAGGATGCGCGACCGCGAGGAGGGACAGACGGACCTGCTCGGCATGCTCGCGGCCGCCGGGGGAGATGATCGGGGACCGGGGCGCCAGGACTACCCTCCCGTCAAGGAAGCCCCCCACCGCGAGCTGCTCGCCTGGGAGAAGGCGGCGCTGGGCTGCTACGTCACGGGCCACCCGCTCGACAGGTTCCAGTCGGACATCTCGAGGCTCGCCTCCACCACCATCTCGGGCCTCGTGGAGATCCGTTCGGAGGCGACCGTGACCGTGGCGGGCATGATCGAGGGCTTCCGCGAACGCACCACTCGGGGGGGCAAGAGCCGCCTCGCCTTCCTCATGCTCGAGGATGCAGGCGGCAGGGTCGAGGTGGTCGTGCCGCCGGCCGTCTACTCGGAGACGGAGGACAAGATCCGCGCCGGGATGGACAGTCCCATCCTGGTCAAGGCCACGGTGGAGCACCCCGACGACTCCGGCCCCGGCTTCGAGGGCAGCGACGAGGCCGTCATCCGTCTCGTGCTGCAGGATCTCGACACCATCGAGACCGTCAGGCGCACGCGCACGCGCGAGGTGCACATCTACGCGCAGGTGGACGGCCTGCCGGATGGTGCCTTTCCCGCTCTCAAGACCGTGCTCGGCACGTACCCGGGCCGCTGCCCGGTGGTGCTGCACCTGCGCATCCCGGGCGAGAGCGAGACCGAGATGGTGCTCTCGAACTCGTACCGTGTCACGCCGGCCGACGGGCTCATCGACGACATCGAGCACGCCCTCGAGGGAGTCACGGTCGAACTGCGATGAACCGCGAGATCATCGCCGACGAGGTCCCCCCGCCGCCGCGAAGGGGAGGCATCCACATCGGCCTGCTCTACCCCGGCTCGTATGCCGAGAGCGCCTCCGCCCTGGGACTGCACTTCATCATGGGTGCCGTGCGCTCCACGCCCGGCTGCTCCGCGGGCAGGATCCTCGCCACCGACAGCCGCGCCAGACCCGCAACGCTCGAGGAGGGAGCTCCCCTGTCAAGCCTCCCCGTCGTGCTCGTCTCCGCGGGATGGGAGCTCATGGCGGGCCCACTCGCCGAGACCCTCCGCCGCGCCTCCATCCCGCCGCTGCTCTCCGATCGCGACGAGACGCACCCGGTGATCGTGGCCGGCGGCGCCCTGGCGCTCTCGAACCCGGACCTCCTGACGCCCATCGCCGACGTGGTCCTGCGCGGCGATGGCGAGGAGGCTCTGCACGCGCTGCTCAGCGGGCTCACCGCCGGCGCCAACCGGCGGGAGATCCTCGACACGCTCTCCGGCCTCCGGGGTGCAACCGAGGGGACGCGTGCCGTGTGCGACGACGGGGATCTGCCCGCGCGAAGCGCCTTCGTGACGCCGCGCTCGGCCCTTGCCTCCATGCACCTCGTCGAGGTCATGCGCGGCTGCCCCCACGGCTGCTCGTTCTGCATCATGAGCCGCCGACGCTCGGGACTTCACGCAAGGTACGTCCCCCTGCAAGCCGTCCTCGAGGCCGTGCCCGGGGCCGCCCGGCGGGTGGGTCTCGTGGGACCCTCCGTGCTCGAGCATCCCGAGATCGAGGACATCCTGGGAGCACTCGGGGACCGCTCCCTCGAGGTGGGCATCTCGAGCACGCGCGCCAGCCGCATCGACGACTCCCTCGCCCGCCTGCTGGCCTCTCTCGGCCTCAGGACCCTCACCGTGGCTCTCGACGGCGCCTCGGAGAGTATCCGGGCGAGGATCAGCAAGAGCGTGAAGGCCGGCGACGTGATCCGGGCCGCCCGAACCGCGCGCAGGCACGGGATCCCGAGACTCAAGCTCTACGTGATGCTCGGGTTCGAAGGGGAGCGGGACCAGGACATCGAGGAGCTGGCCTCGACCTGCCTCGAGATCGCCTCGTCCACGAGCCTCACCGTGTCGGTGGGCCCCGTCGTGCCCAAGAAGGCCACGGCCCTCCAGGCAATGCCCTTCGTCCCGCGCAGGACATACGAATCCCGCATCAAGCTCCTCCGCCGGACGCTCGGCGACAGGGCCCGCATCGACGCGGTATCGTGGCGCGAGGCGCGTGACGAGGCCCTGCTCTCGCGCATGGGCCCGGACGAGGCGTCCGGGCTGCTCGCCTCGATGGACGCCACGAGGCCCTTCGAGCTCAGGCGCGCCCTGCGCGCCCTGCCGGACCCCTGACCGACGCCCTCAGGACTCCATCCCGTGTGCGGCGGGTTGAGGAGGACGGTGCCACTTCACAGGCTCGATCTTCACAGGCACGGGGAACTTGATGAGCACACCGAGCTCGCCGAAGTCCTCCTCGCGGGGGTGGCGGAACAGATGGCCCCAGCGTCCGTACACGGCCACGATGCTGAACGTGAGCAACAACCTGAGCTGGAAGCCGTGCTTGTACGTTCGACCGTGGATCTCGGCAAGGTAGCCGCCGTCGAGGCCGACGACGCCCACCCCGATCTCCGGGCCCAGGCTGAAGCGGAGAGCATCAGGGCCGAAGTCCCACAGCGCGTCGAGATAGGCTCCGTACCAGAACCCCGAGTCCACATCCACGTGCGCCGCGCTCACCTCCGCTCCCAGCACGAAGCCGTTGGGCCTGTCCGCGTGCATGGACCCACCGAGGGTGAGCCCGACGGGCAGGTACCAACCTGACGAGATCTTCGGGCCCGCATCGGCTCCGGCACGGCACGACAGGACCACGAGCGAGGCAGCGGCCAGGACGAGCAGCCAGTTCTTCATGTTCCTGTCCCTCAAGGACACGTAAGGACCAGTGCCACGCCGGAGCGCGGCTCGATTCCCCTCCAGCTCCACGATGCCGTCTTGCCCTCCCGCTGGTGCGGAGGATCTCCCTCCACGGAGGCGGACTCGACCCTCGACGCCTCGTCTACCACCAGCACGCTGAGCGATCCGATCGGCCCCCTCCAGTAGGCCCCGCTCCTGAGGATGTACCCGAAGCCGCAGGAGGCCGGCTGTTCGTAGCGCACCACGAGCTCTCCGCCGTGGAGCTCAAGGGCCTCGCCCGGCACCATGATGTCGAAGCTCTGCGAGGTCTGCCCCGCGAGCAGTGCTCCGGGTGAGGCGGGACGCACGGACAGTGGGAGAGGCCCGGTGTCCAGGCCCGAGAGCAGGGCGCGAAAACCCATGGCCTCGCCACCCGGCGGGGCCATGGGGAAGAACATCACCCTGTCTCGCGTCCCTCCGTGGGCTTCGAACGAGAACCGCGCATCCACGACCACACGACCGTCGAGGACCTCGAGCGTGAGGACTTCGCGGGCGAGCTCGAGCGAGAGGTCCTCGACCCACGGGTGTCCCAGGCGGGGTGCGAATCCGCCGCAGGCCAGGACGAGCAGGCCGGCCATGCCGGCGAGCAAGGCTGGCACGGACCGGTTCACAGGTCCACCAGCTCCACGGCGCGGGGATCCAGATCGTCCCCGAGGAAGCGGCGGCCGACCCGGGTGAACGACTCCGGGTTGTCCGTCACGTAGAACCGCAGGTCGGAGTGGCCTCCGGCCGGGCGGCCGAGCCCCCTCTGGACGAGAAACGCGGAGGCCTCCGAGGCCACGCTTCCGGCGGAATCGATGATGGGAACCTCCTTGGTCGCAAGCGAGGCGAGACTCGACTCGAGCACGGGGATGAGCAGGGGATAGTGAGTGCAACCGAGCACGAGCGCGTCGACGGATCTCTCGACGAGGGGCGCGAGGTACTGCCGCGCCACGAGCGAGGGAACCTCGCCCTCCAGCCAGCCCTCCTCGGCAAGAGGAACGAAGAGAGGCGCCGGGGAGGAGCTGACCTCGCAGCGCGAGTCCGCTCTCTTGACCGCCCGGTCGTAGGCACCGCTCGAGACGGTCCTGCGCGTCCCCAGGACCCCGATCCGGCCTGCCGGTCTGAGCCTGCAGGCCGCCCGGGCCGGCGGGTCGATGACGCCGAGCACGGGGATGTCGAACTCGACGCGCAGCATGTCGAGGGCCACGGCCGAGACCGTGTTGCAGGCAACGACGAGGACCTTGATGCCCCGGCCCGTGAGAAACGAGCAGGCCATGCGCGCGTAGCGCACCACGGTGTGCTCGCTGCGATTGCCGTACGGAACCCGCGCCGTGTCTCCCAGATAGACGAACGACTCGCGGGGAAGCGCCTGCCTGAGCTGGCGCAGGACGGTCAGTCCTCCGATTCCGGAATCGAACACGCCGACAGGCAGGCTCCTCGTGTCGCGCTCGTCACCCATCACACACCAAATACACGAATCGACGGGCAAGTGCACCCCCCCGGCGTTTGTTGACCATCCCGGGCATTTCCCGTAGATTCCACTCACTTTTCGTCCGCGGAGGCATCCCCGATCGTGTCCAGACGCCTGAAAACCCTCTTCAGCACGACCATCGTGCCCGCCGCCGCGGCCCTCTGCCTCGTCTCGAGTCCCCCACTTCTTGCCCAGATAGATCCGGACGAGGAGGACGACGAGCTCGACGACCTGCTCGGGGACGAGGAGGACGACGAGCTCGACGACCTGCTCGAGGAGGAGGAGGAAGAAGAGGAGGAGATCGAGGAGGACGAGCCCCTCAAGGTGGTGGCCATAGACGTCGAGGGGAACCGCCGCGTGTCCAAGGCGGACGTGCTCAAGCACTTGCTGACCAAGGAGGGCAAGCTCTTCAGCCTCGAGAAGGTCAAGCAGGAC
>JAFDER010000253.1 GCA_019310245.1 Deltaproteobacteria bacterium | reverse complement strand
CTGCTCCTTCTCCGGCTCCACCCTGTTGCCGTCGACGAAGACCTCCAGGAGATCGACGCCCCCCCAGCCCTCGTACTCGATGCCGTCCGCGGCTCCCTCCTCCCGGTAGGCCGTCTCCGGGCCGCGGAAGGCCTCCAGGTACAGGTGCAGGACGATGCGCTCCACGGCCACGCGGCTCGTGTTCGTCCAGCGCACCGTCTCGTCGGCGCGGATGACCAACTCCTCCGGGTCGAGCGTGCCCCGGATCTCGTAGCGCAGCACGCCGCCATCGTGCGGCTTGTAGTGAGTGTGTGCCCGCTGCCGGCCATCAGGCCTGCCGCCGCGCACGGCACGACCGTTGAGGCGATGGCGGCGATGATGTAGGCTCGGCTTCCGGACGTTCTTGCCATGATCGACGAGATGTTAATCGCGCTCGGCACCGGCCGGCAAGTGCGCGTGGAAGCGCCGTTCCGGTCTGCCGTCGAGGAGCAGACCGAGGCATGGGGATGCCGTCTGGGAGGCCTCCTGCCCGGGGGACTCGTCGTCGGCCTCACCGGCGATCTCGGCGCCGGCAAGACCGTGCTGGCGCGCGCCCTGCTCCGCGGGGCGGGTCTGGACCCGGCCATCGAGGTCACGAGCCCCACGTTCACGCTCATGAACCTCTATCCCGGTCCGGTTCCCCTCGTGCACGTGGACCTCTATCGCCTCGAGTCGGTCCGTGATGCCTTCCAGGCCGGCATCGAGGAGGTCATCCTGGATCCCGCGGGAGGCCTCGTGGTGGTGGAGTGGTACGAGAAGTTCGCCGATGCGTGGCCGGTGGACGTCCTGCGCCTGTTCATCGACGTCGAGGAGGACGGCGCCCGCCGGATCAGCGCCGGTGAGAGCCATGGCTGAGCACATCGGCATCGACGTGGGCGGCACGTTCATCAAGGCGGGCCTCGTTGCCGGGGACGGATCCATCATCGACAGTGTGAAGCTGCCGACGGACGTGCAGGGAGGAGTCGAGGCGGTGGAGGCCAGGATCCTCGAGGCGGTGGAGGGCCTCGAATCCGGGACCCTCGAATCCGCTGCCCTGAGCTTGTCGAAGGGTCCTTCTCGCACGGGCACAATCGGCATCGGCTTGCCGGGAATCGTGGACCCGCGCGAGGGGGTCGTGCGGCTCAGCCCCAACATTCCCTGCTGGAACGACTACCCGGCGAGGGAGCGGCTCGGGCGGCTTCTCGGCACCGTGGTGCGCGTGGAGAACGACGCCAACTGCGCGGCGCTCGCCGAGGCGTGGCTCGGAGCCGGCCGGGACCTGGAGAGCTTCCTGCTCGTCACGCTCGGCACGGGAGTGGGTGGCGGCGTGTTCCTTTCGGGAAGGCTGTGGAGGGGAGACGGAGGGCGCGGAGGCGAGGTGGGGCACGTGGTCGTGGATCCGGATGGACTGCCCTGCGGGTGCGGGGCGAGGGGATGTCTCGAGACCGTGTCGTCCTCGACGGCCATCCTGCGCGAGGCGAGGAGGGCGGGGCTCAAGGGAAACGTCGAGGACCTGGCAGGACGCGCGCGAGACGGCGGTCATGACGAGTCGATCCTGTTCGAGAGGGCCGGACGGGCGCTGGGCATCGCGCTCGCGGCGTGGCTCAACATCATCGACGTCCACGCGATCATCGTGGCGGGAGGAATGCAGCCGGTGCTCGATCTGCTCGAGGGGCCCGCACGAGCCGAGATCGCATCGAGGGCCTACGGTCTGGACGTGGGCGCGGTCCGGCTGCTCGGGGCAACTTTTGGAGAAGATGCGGGAATCGTGGGTGCAGTGCGCCTCGCGGCTGGATTCCCGAGTCCCTGAGCCCGTCGCCCGTGTCCCTGAGCCCGTCGAAGGGACACACGTTCTCGCGCTTCGATCCCTAGGAGCAGTACGTATTGATAGATGCGAAGTTGTTTGCTATGAATCACTGAAGACGACCTGGCGTAACGAAGCGAGGAGGCACTCCATGAGACAGGGAGCGGTGTGGGTCATCCTGGTACTGTGTACCGGGCTGTGGATGGGTTGCTCGGCACTCACGGACTTCAAGGTCAAGGATACCAGCTCGGACTTCCTCCAAGATGAGATCATCAACGACCTGGTCGACCCGATCGACGAGCCGATCGAAGATCTGATCGAGGACGGCGATGTGATCGACGACCCCATCGAGGACGGTGATGTGATCGACGACCCGATCGACGACACCGAGGACGTGGTGGACGACACCGAGGACGTGGTCGACGACACGGTGGACGTGGTCGACGACACGGTGGACGTGCTCGACGACACGGTGGACGTGGTCGACGACACGGTGGACGTGGTCGACGATACGGAGGACGTGCTGGACGACACCACGGACGTGCTCGACGACGCCACCGACGTGGACGACGACGCCACCGACGTGGACGACGAAGGCTGATCGCCACGCCTTGCTCGACAGGCATCTCGCCCTAAGAATCCTCTCCTCGTTCGTTGCAATCCTCTCCATCCTGACGATCTCCCTCGCGGCCATGCAGTTCGTGCGGCTCGGCCCCCTGTTCCTGGGCCCCTGGGTGAGGCTCTCGGACGCGTCCTGCCTCGCAGCGCTGATCCCGTTTCTCTCCCTGGGCGTGCCCTCCTCGCTCGCCATCGCCTGCGCGCTCGTCGCCTCGTCGATGTCGAGGCGCGGCGAGAGGCAGGCCGTCGCGGGTGCGGGCATCCGGGTACGGAGGCTGATGAGGGTGCCTCTCGCCCTCGCACTCGCTGGAGCGCTCGTCACCGCCGCCCTCTCGCTCGCCGCGGCGCCCCGCGGCTTCGCGTTGCTCGAGCGTTCGCTGGCATCGCTGGCGACCCGCGCGGCCTTCGGCTCGCTGCCCGAGGGCCGGTTCTTCGACCTGCCGGGCGGCGGGATCCTCTTCGCCGGCACGCGGAGCAGGACGGACACCGGTCTCGAGCTCGGCGACGTTCTCGTGAGCTACGAGGTCGAGGACGGACCGGGCGTCGTCATCTCGTCCCCGCTGGCGCGCATCACGCACCGCGGCGCCGGCGAGTGCACGTTCTCGTTCTCGGACGCCCACATGGTCATCTCTGGGGGGGACGCGGGCGGCGTGAGCGTGGACGCGGGAAGCGTGCGGCTTCCCGTCGATCTCGGCGAGATCATCCGATCGAGGGCCGGCGAGCTGCCGACCGTGCTGGCCGAGCCCACGGCCTCGCTCGCCTCCGGTCTCCACGGACCTGCAGGCACGTACCACCTGCACCGACGCATCGCCTTGCCCGTGGCCTCGCTGGCCGTGCTCCTCCTTTCCTGCGCGTTCTTCTTCCCGTCCGCTCTCGGGCGCCCGGCCGCCGCCCCGGCGGTGACGGTCGGCGTTCTCGTGGCGTTCCACGGCCTGATGAGGCTCACCGAGGAGGCGTCCCTCCAGGGCGCTCTCCTGCCGGTGCTCGCCGCCTGGATCCCAGCGGCCGTGCTGGCGATCGCCGCGGCCGTTACGTGGATTCTGCTGAGCCGGAGGGCGGGCGCGAGGGCTTCTTCCTGAACCACTCCTCGGCCGCCTCGATGAAGCGGGCGGCGGAGGCATCGTCCACGTCGTCGATCCGGAAGCTCCGCGATCCCGTCACGATGTGCAGCGCCGTGCGGCCGCGCGCGGCGGGCACCAGGAAGACGACCGCGGCATCGAGCGCGATGCCCAGCGCGATCGCGCCGAGTCCCATGAGCAGGTAGATCCCGAACCGGGTCCAGGCCCACTCGACGATGAACCCGAACCCGATCCCCACGCCGAGGAGCAAGAAGAAGGCTCCGACGAGCACGTGTGCGTGGCGGAAGCGCTCCTCCCTGTCCAGGCGCTCCAGCTTCCAGGGCGGGACGTGCATCGTGGTCTTGCGGATGGTCTTGCCGAGCAGGCGCGTGGTGACGTCCAGGACGAGCCCGGAGTCCTCGAGCCTCACGATGCAGGGCCTGCGGTAGCCCATGATGTAGGCGCCGACGAACCGGACCAGGCTCTTGAGGACGAGCAGGCCGGTCAGCGCCGCTGCGAGCCGCAGGAGCCTGCTGCGCAGCCTCGGGACCAGCCTGCCCTCGATGCTCACCATGACTACAACCCGATCTCCACGAACTGCCCCGCCCCCTTGACGAAGTGCACGATCACCTTCTCCTCGGCCCGGCCCTGAAGGATCACGTCCTTGCCCGAGATGTCGAACCGCGTCTCGCCCAGCACGGCGGACAGTCCGAGAATCCTCGCGATCTTGTTCTCCCTCACGCCCTTGATGGCCTCGTTGCCGGCGCGCGCCATGGGCTCGGGGTCGCCGTCCATGCGCGAGACGCCCTTCACGCTCAGCCCCTCGTCCGTGAACACGAGGCCCAGGAGCACCATCTCGGAGTCGAGCAGGACGGACCACGGCTCGTCGAACCGCGTCCGTGCGCTCTGCCTGAGCTGCTGCCCGGGCAGGGCCATCAGCCTGATCTGGGCGCCTTCGGGCAGATGCCCGCGCACCTCGTCGAACGTCTTGCTCCCTCTCAGGCTGGGCATCTCGTCGAGGAACGTGTTCACCATCCTGTGTATTCCGCCCCTGTCGCCCACGAGGAGCAGGGACCGGTTCACGATGCCGATCCTCACGGGCATCCTCTCGGGATAGCCCCAGTGCGTGACGCCCCGGTACACTTCCTGCTCTGGCTTGCCCGCATCGGGAAACAGCTCGTCCGTCAGGCAGTCGAGCACGGTCTCCGGGTCCTGCCCGGCCGTCACGATGACCCCGTAGGGGAGCGTTCGTCCATCAGGCCGGCCGTCGGGCATGGCCAGCACGAGGCTCCTCGCCTCCTCGAGGACCAGGGGCACGAGGCAGGACTTCTCCTCCCACAGGCCGACCACGATCTGGCGGAACACCGCGTGGTTGCCCACCTCCTCCAGGTCGGCCTCGAGCACCACGGCGGCATCGGCCGGGATGAACGCCCGAGGGTCGTCGGCCCCGGCCAGGGGCGAGCAGGAGCAGCCCTTCCCGCATCCCGTCGCGGCGACGAGGAGCAGGACGACGACCACGTTTCTCGCGTGAACCTTCACGTCGACGCTGAACTTACCAGGATGGGCGGCCCCCCTGCAACTTTGCCGCAGCGGGGCTTGGGCTAGGCATCCCCTCGCGGTGTGGTTATGATTGAGCCGTGGACGGACAGCCTCCAGCGGTCGCGGAGTTCTCCGACGCGCTCGTGCGCGCGGTCGACAAGGCTCTGGGCATGAAGCTGGACCACACGCCGGACACCCTGCCCTTCCTGGACCACTACCTGAAGCACAGCAAGAGCTCGACCGAGGACCGCGACGAGCGGGGAGACGTCAAGCCCGAGTTCCTCCAGCTCATCGCACCCATGGCGGGCTGCTACTTCGGCGAGGTCGTCCGGAGGAGCTTCGAGACGCGGTGGGTGACGCCCGGCGAGGACCCGAGCAAGTGGCGGATGGAGTTCTGCAGATGCTTCATGTTCTTCAGCCCCATGGGCGTGGTGGTCGAGTCCCTGCTCCAGCGTGAGGTCGAGGGAATTCCCGGGGCGTTCCAGGTCGCAGCGGACCAGCGGGAGCACGTCGCCGCGCTGCTCGAGAACCAGCCCGCCATTCTCGAGCGTCACTTCTTCGCGCTCACCGTGCGCTGGGAGATCCTCGACCTCGTCAACTCGCACCTCATGGAGCACATGCTTCTCGGAGGAGAGCCTCACGACATCGTTCCCGAGCAG
>JAFDER010000252.1 GCA_019310245.1 Deltaproteobacteria bacterium | reverse complement strand
CAGCACGTCCTTGTGAATGGGCTTCTCCAGGAAGCCCGCGGGAGGCTCCACCTCCCGGTGGTAGATGAGCTGGCGGAAGTCCATGACGCCCGTGACCACGAAGACGGGGATGTCCTTCGTGGCCGGGTTCTCCCTGAGCTCCGTGAACACGGCGATGCCGCTCTTGCCCGGCATGGTGATGTCCAGGGTGATGAGGTCGGGCTTCTCCTTCTGGGCGAGTCTGATGCACTCGTCGCCGTCGCTTGCCGAGACGGTCTCGAATCCCATGTCGCCCAGGAAGGTGGTGAGGAACTCCACCACGTCCGGCTCGTCGTCCGTGACCAGGATCTTCTTGCCCTTGATCTTCTCGCTCACCTTGGGCTCCTCCGCCAGGGCCTCGGGCAGGACGATGGCGTCGGCCACGAACTCGCACACGTTCTTGACGGGCATGTTCAGCTCGTAGTGCTTGACCACGTCCTGGAGCCCGTCGACGCAGTTGTGGCACGCCGTGGCGAGGGCCCTGGCGTCCGTCTCCCTGATCTGGTCCGCCTTGACCTTGGCCACCTCGATCCGCTTCTTGGCGTACTCGGACATGCTCATCGCGCCGCCCCCGCCCGTGCAGCAGAAGCTCTCCATGCGGTTGGGGACCATCTCGCGGAAGTCCATGCACGCCCTCTTGAGCAGGAACCTGGGCTCCTCCGTGAGCCCGCCGCTCCGGCTCAGGTTGCAGGGGTCGTGGTACGTGACCCGATCGGGGTTCTTCGAGGGATCCAGCTCGATCTTGCCCTCGTTGACGTACTCGCACATCACATCCAGGATGGAGTCGATGGGGAAGGGCAGGTCCATGCCCGACCAGTTCGGAGACTCCCACTTGGTCGACCGGTAGCCGTGGCCGCACTCCGAGATGACCATCCGCTTGACGCCGAGCTCGATCGCCTGGTCGAAGGCGAGCTTGCCCATGTGCCCGCCCAGCTTGTCGTCTCCCGAGAACAGGCCGAAGTTCGTGTTGTCCCAGCCCTTCGACGGCAGCGTCCAGTCTGCGCCGGCCACGTGGAAGATCTTGGCCGCCGCGACCAGGCTCATCGGTGCGTACTTGACCTCCCGCGGGTTGACCACGTAGACGATCTCCGCGCCCTTCTTGTCGATCGGCATCTTTGCGTCGGGTCCGCACTCGCCCTGCAGCTCCTCCTCGAGCCACTCGATGGTCTCGATGTAGTCCTCGTCCGAGACGCCCATCTGGTTGCCGATCTCGTACTGGTCCTTCATGACCGAGGTGATCCCCTCCGGTGCGACTCCCTGGGCGACGAGCAGGCCGCGGGTCATGCGCATGATGAGGGCCGTGTCGATGCCGAACGGGCAGTTCACCGTGCAGCGCCGGCACATCGTGCAGCTGCCGAACACCACGTCCTTGAGCTTCTCGAGGTCCTCGTCCGACTCGAAGGTCCTGCCTCCCACCCAGAAGGGCAGGATCTGCCCCAGCCAGTCCACGTGCCGCTTGTAGAGCTTGCGGATCTGATCCGCCTTGTAGACGGGCGTCGTCTTGGGGTCGCCCGTCGCCAGGTAGTAGTGGCACGACTCGGCGCACATGCCGCAGTGGGCGCAGGAGGCCATGGACAGGAGGGCCTGCCTGTTGGCGTTCATCTTGCCCTTGAATCCCTCGACGAACTTCCTCGCCTTCTCGCCGCTTTTCGTCCTCTCGGTTTCTGCGCTCATTTCATACCGTCCTGTTCATCGTTGTTGTTCCTGACTCGTCGGACTCTCCAGCGCTCCTCCGGCTCAGGAGGCTCCCTCCTTGACCACCTTGCGTGGGAACACTCCCCTGTGGGCGAGGTGCTTGCCGATGTAGAAGCGGATGAACGGCCAGAAGATGTAGTGGGAGATCTTGGTGAAGGGCACCGTGATGAGGAAGAAGGTCGTCATGCTGAAGTAGATGAGCAGCGCCATCTCGCTCGTCTGCATCACGCCCCACACGGCCGAGCCCAGCCAGACGTTGAGCATGACGATCGAGAAGTAGTCGTCGGGAGAGCTGATGGCCCGCATGTGCGGCAGAACGATGCGCCTGAACATGCGGTTGAGACCGGCCGCCAGCGCGAGGATGAGCAGGCCCTGCATGATCCAGATGGTCAGGTTGTGCGAGATGATCTGCGGTGCGATGGACAGGGTGAACGTGCCGGCGATGGCCACGGCCACCCCGATGTGGAAGATCGCGAACTCGATCCAGCGCAGCGGGGCCTTGCGCTGGCTCTCGATCTCCCACGGCATCGCGATGAGCATGAAGGAGTACCTGATGCCCTTGCCGTGATCGCCCCTGGCGGGCGTGCGCTCCTTCGCGGGCTTGCGTTTCAGGATCCACCAGATCTTGAGGGCGTAGACCAGGGCCATGAACCCCAGGGCATAGTGGTGGACGTGGTGCATGATGAGACTGGTCGTTTCGCCGACCTCTGCCATCTGGACGGTCTCGAACATGTCCTTCCTCCGTGCTGATTGACTGGGGAGTCGTTTCCCCTAAATCTATTGGGTAATGAAGAGGGTCTGATTTGTCAACTACTGAGTGAATACTAACTTGCTGAACTACTAAAAAGCTGAGTGAATTCCATCCTATCGCTCGGCACTGGCGCATCGGAATTAGTTGACTGATTTGGTATCATGTTGACATTGCACGGGAAAATTCGATGTTCATTGTTGACAGCATCCGTGCTTTTCTCTATCTACTCTTCACAGCTCAAGGGCCGAAAAGTGCCGGAACCGGCGAATGGCCCGAGAGGGTGGGGGCAAACCGAAGCGTCGAGGAGAGTGGCATGGCTGAAGCGCTGATGGTCATCGTCTACGGCGGCATCGTCGTTTTCCTGATCGCGGTCGTGGTGAAGGTGGTGAAGATCAAGTCCTACCCGCTGCACGTGCGCTGGGAGGTCTACCCCGTGGCGCACGAGGGCAAGCGTGCCGAGCACGGGGGATCGTTCATGGAGCAGCTGGACTGGTGGAAGAAGGAGCGGCACGTCGACAAGGTCGCCGAGCTCAAGGCGATGGTGCCCGAGATCCTCTTCCTCGTCGCGCTCAAGGAGCACAACCAGCGGCTCTGGCTCGTCTCCTTCCCGTTCCACTTCGGACTGTACACGCTGGCAGGAGCTGCGGCGTTCATCATCGCGGGCGCCATCTTCCAGGCCGTGGCCGGCCAGCCGCTCGACCCGGGCATGTCCAGCGTGCTCGGCACGATTCTCTACTGGGGGGCGGCGGCTCTCTGGGTCGGCGGGCTCGCGCTGACGCTGGCGGGCGGCCTGGGCCTTCTGCTCAGGCGGCTCACCGACGAGGATCTCAAGCCCTACACCACGTTCGGGCACATCTTCAACCTGCTGTTCTTCCTCGTGGCCCTCGGCATCGCCGCATGGCACCTCGTCGCGTACGACACCATCCCGCTGCTCGGCGGCCTGCGCGGCGTGGTGCAGGGTCTGGTGACGCTCAGGGCGGCCGACATGACGGTCCCGCTGTTCGTGCACGTGGCTGTGCTCGCGGTCCTGCTCGCCTACATCCCGCTGACGCACATGTCCCACTTCTTCATGAAGTATTTCCTCTATCACGACCTCAGGTGGGACGATGAGCCGAACCTCAAGGGCGGCAAGTTCGAGCCGAGGATCCAGGAGATGCTCGGCTACAAGGTCTCGTGGGCCGCACCGCACATCCGGGGGGAGGGAAAGAAGAGCTGGCTCGATCTTGCCGTCGAGAACCCGACGCAGGCCAAGGACGAGGAGAAGTCGTGATGGGCAAGAACATCCGGATAGAGGACATCTCCAGGCCGAGCGATCAGCTCTCGCACGTCGACCAGAAGCAGCTTCCGCCGCTGCCGGCCCCGCTCGACAACCCGGACGACTGGCCCGAGTTCAAGCCTCTCAAGGATGGCGTGAGGGAGAAGGTCGAGGCGAGCCTCGACGACACGGTCGTGCTGAACATCCCCAGGCCCAAGGACGAGAAGGAGGAGAAGGAGCTGGTCGAGAAGTTCCTCTCCGGGCTCGAGAAGCTCTTCACCAGGGAGAACAACTGGGCCTTCCTCATGCCGCTCACGCTGACCATGGAGCACTGCGCCAAGTGCCAGACGTGCTCGGACTCGTGCCACATCTACGAGATGAGCGGCAAGAACCCCATCTACAGGCCCACGTACCGGGCCGAGGTCCTGCGCAGGCTGTACTACAAGTTCGTCAAGGGGGAGAAGGGCCTGCTCGCGGCCTGGCGGCACGGGGACATCGAGCTCAACTGGACGGCCGTGGCGCGCCTCGCCGAGCTGGCCTACAGGTGCAACCTGTGCCGTCGCTGCGCGCAGACCTGCCCGCTGAGCGTCGACAACGGCCTCGTGGCCCACGATCTGCGCAAGCTCTTCAGCCAGGAGATGAACATCTCGCCCCGTGAGCTGCACAGGGACGGCACCATGCTGCAGATGAAGACCGGCTCGTCCACGGGCATGAACGCCCTCGTCGTGAAGGACAACATCGAGTTCGTCGACGAGGACACGAGCGAGAAGACGGGCCTCAAGGTGGAGACCCCGTGGGACGTGGAGGGCGCCGACGTGCTTCTCATGCACAACGCGGGCGAGATCCTGGCCTGGCCCGAGAACCCGGGGGCGTTCGCCGTGATCCTGAACGAGGCGGGCATCAACTGGACCCTGTCGAGCGAGCTGGCCGGGTACGACTCGATCAACTACGGGCTCTTCTACGACGACGTCCAGCTCGCCCGCACGCTCGTGCTCCACGCCCAGGCCGCCAAGAAGCTCGGCGTCAAGAAGATCGTGCTGGGCGAGTGCGGGCACGCCTCCAAGTCCTTCACGGTCATCGGCGACCGCATCCTCACCGGCGACCTGAACGTGCCGCGGGAGTCCGCGCTCACGCTCCTCGAGGACATCGTGATGAACGACAGGATCAAGCTCGACCCCTCGAGGAACGATTTTGCCGTCACGCTCCACGATCCCTGCAACATCGTCAGGCTCATGGGCATCGTCGAGCCCCAGCGCAACATCGTCAAGAAGATCTGCCCCCGGTTCCGCGAGATGGAGCCGCACGGCGTCGACAACTACTGCTGCGGCGGAGGCAGCGGCTTCGCCATCATGGGCGGCCACAACTTCCCCGACTGGAGGCACAACGTCTCCGGCCGCAAGAAGCTCCAGCAGATCCTCGAGGCCTTCAGCGACTGCCTGGGGCCGGACAACCCGAAGTACGTCTGCGCCCCCTGCTCGAACTGCAAGGGCCAGATCCGGGATATGATCGCTCATTACGATCTTTGGGAGAAGGAGAAGCTCCTCTATGGCGGCCTCGTCGAGCTGATCGTCAACGCCATGGTGGACGCCAAGCCCGGGTACATCGAGTGGGAGTGGCACTGAAAGGAGTCCAGGTCATGTCGAAGAAACTACTGGTCGTCGACGATGAGCCC
>JAFDER010000251.1 GCA_019310245.1 Deltaproteobacteria bacterium | reverse complement strand
AACGTGGTCTTCGACTCGAGCCTCCCGTCGGGCTCGCCCACGCCTCAGGCCCTGGGCCTGGCCGTCCAGGCGCTCGCGGACGCCGCCAGGAGCGGCGACGGAATGTGCCGGGACCTGAGCACGGCAGCCTCGGCCCGGCACGCAGAGGCGGCCGTCGAGCGGGAGCCTCCGTTTCCATGGACGCCCGCGGCCCTGGCCGTGCTCGTCTTCGCCGCCCTCGGCCTGGCCGCCCGCAGGGCCTCGAGGAAGCTCCCGGAGGCGTGGAAGGAGCGGATCTTCTGGGCGGCCGTGCTGCTCTTCACGGCCGCGGGCGCCGCCCTGAGGCTCGCGGATCTCTCCTCGCCCTTCTGCGAGAGCTCGTTCACGCAGCGCGTCGAGCTCGCCGAGAGCCCGCTGTGGCAGATCCTCACCTACCAGGTGCTCGACGGCCGCCATCCGCCCATGACCGCGCTCCTGCTGCACCTCACGCTTCCCCTCGGTCGCTCCGAGTGGGCGGTGCGCCTGCCGTTCGTGATCGCGGCCTGCCTGTCGCTCCCCCTGGTGGCGCTCCTCGGCAGGAGGATCGAGGGCCGACTCGCCGGCGCCGCCGCGTGCCTGGCCTGCGCCCTGCTGCAGCCGCTCGTCACCCTGGGCCACCAGGCCAGCTCCCACGCCCTGCTCTTCGCGCTCGCACCCTGCATGCTCCTCTCCCTCCTGTGGATGCTCGAGAAGCCGGAATGGCTCCCCTGCCTTGCGCTCGCAGCTGCGAACACCGCCCTGCTCTGGACGAATTACCTCGCCGCCTTCCTCGTCGGGCCACAGCTCGTGCTCCTCATGTGGTCCGGCTCGAGGATCTGGATGGCGCGCGCGCTGGCCATCGCCGGCGTCCTCGGCGCCCTGCCCCTGTACAGGATGATCCGGGGGCTCGTGCAGGACGCGGCCGGGCGCGCCGTCTCCGAGCGGGCGCCCGAGGTCGTCTGGGGAGACGCCACCGTGGGGCAGGTCCTTGCCGAGGCCGTCGCCATGGCGGGCACCCCGTTCAGCGTGGCGTGCGCCCTTCTCGGCGTTGCAGGAGCGATCCTCCTCATCCTGGAAGGCCGGGGGGCGGCCGGGCGCGGCTTCGCCGTCGTGCTCTCGGCCTCGGCCTGGCTCGTGCCGCTCGCGGTTCTCGCCCTCACGCCCTTCGCCCGCATGAAGGGCCGATACATGCACGACGTCCTGCCCCTGCTCGTCCTGCTGGCCGTGATGGGCGCCGTGATCGGGGCGCGCAGATTGACGGAGAGGTTCGCCCCACGCAGGCCGCTCGTCGGGGCCGCCGCCGCCTGGGGCGCGGCCTTCCTCCTCGCGGCCATGGCCGCGTGGCCCGCGTACCGCGATGGACCGCGGGCCCTGGCCTACAGCGAGCAGACCTGCTCGTACGACGAGGCGGCGCGGATCATCGCGCAGAGCGACGTGCGCACGGCCATCCTCCTCTACGGCCACTCGCGCACGCTCGTCGGCTACTACCTCGGAGGCAGCGGAGAGCCTCTCGAGGATCGCACCGGGCTCGAGTCATGGAGATACGGGGGCACGACGCTGAGGACCCTGTGCCGGTTCCGCGAGCTGGGTCCGGACTGGCAGGCGGAGGCCGAGGCAAGGCTCGAGCTCCTCACCTCGCGCGAGCCCGCATGGATCGTCGACGTCACGCACGTGGAGCACACGTGGCCCGCGCTCGAGCAGGCGGGACGGTGCCGGGTTCACGCTGCCCTCGACGGGCTGCGCCTTCTGCTGTGCGGGCAAGCGGGTGGAGGCGGGACGGTCAGCCGATGATCGGGACGCAGTAGCTCACGTCCGTTGGGCCGGGACCCGGAAGGCGGCCGCACTCGTAGCCCTCGTCGGTGCGGCAGTCGCCCGGGTTGTTGCACAGCTTGAAGCAGTAGCCTCCGGTCATCATCCTCGGGATGCAGACCCCGCCCTCGCCGCACTCCTCGCTCCGCTCGCAGAGCGCCGAGCAGTACCCGTTCGGGAAGGGCAGCATGCCGTCGGGCCCCATGGGAATGGACTCGAGGCAGAGCCGATCCTCGCCGGGCACGCCGCTGCAGTCCCCAACCTCGGTGCAGGCCTCGCCCACGGTCCCGTCGTGCGTGGTCGAGTCCGGGACCGGCTCGTCCGCGGGGTCGTCGAACGTCTCGGCCGCGGGATCGTCCGCGCCGTCCGGCGGGGCGTCGGTCGCCGCCTCGGTGGTCGGATCGTCGGATCCGTCGCTCTCGCCGTCCGGCTGGCCGGCGTTCTTGACGGTCCCGCCGCAGCCGGCTGCGACCAGCAGCGCGATGATCACGCAGATCGCTCGATCAAGCCTCATGGTTCACCTTCCTTGTCTGACATTCCAGTGCACCGGGGAACTCGAGTGGTTTCTCGACACACGGGATCTCACTGCACGGGAGGAGCTTTCCTGCCCCTCAGCTCCTCGAGACATGGATCGAGCAAGGGCCCGAACTCCTTGGGCATGATGGGATCGGATCCCAGCATGTGGCCCATGCGGTCGAGCCGCAGGGGATGGGTCTTGGGACCGTTGGACCACCAGATGAGGAACGCCTTGCCCTTGATGAGGTCGAAGGGCACGCCGCCCCAGGACCTCGAGTCGTAGGAGTGGTCCCTGTTGTCGCCCATCACGAACACCTTGCCCTCGGGCACGGTCTCGGGGCCCCAGGAGGTGGGATAGACGTAGGGGTTCTGCATGATGGTGTAGTAGGAGTCGCCCAGGTGCTCCAGGAACAGCACCCCGCTGTCCTTCTCCCACTTCATGGTGTCCGGATCCCTGTCCTCGTAGGTGATCTCCTTGACCCTGCAGCGCGGGACCTCCTGGCCGTTGATGTGCAGGACGCCCGCGCGGATCTCCACCTCGTCGCCGGAGAGGGCCACCACGCGCTTGATGAAGTCCTTGTCCCGGTTGTTGGGGAACTGGAACACCGCCACCTCGCCGCGACCGGGAGGCCGGACGCCGATCTTGCCCTTCATCACGTAGGGCACCTTGACGCCGTAGACGTACTTGTTGACGAAGATGTGGTCGCCGATCTGCAGCGTGGGCACCATGGACGCGCTCGGGATCCTGAACGGCTCCACCACGATGGCCCTGAGCAGGAAGGCGAGCACGATGGCCGTGCCGAAGATCTTCACCAGCTCGAACGTGGAGTCCGGCGAGGGCAGGACCCTCGAGGGCACTCCCGCGCTCCTGAGCCTTGCGAGCAGCTTCTGGATCTCCTCCTCGGAGCCCTCCTTCTCGAGGAGGCCCTCCACCTCCTCGCGCGCCTTCCCGAGCTCTCCCTCGAGCTTGCGGCTCTTGGCCAGACCCTCCTTCTGGTACTTGAGCTGGGAGCCGTCGGCCCGACCGTCCTCCACCTGCCTCGTGAGGTAGGAGATCCGCCGCTTGAGCCCCGGCAGGTACCTGTCGATGCGACGGCGCAGCCCCGAGGCCTCCTTGCGCAGCCTGTGCTTGGTCCGCTGCTCCTCCAGCTCGGGATCCGACCAGAACGGCAGGTACGACTTGACGCTGAGGAAGACGAAGGCAGCCGCGGCGAGGAACAGGATGATGCGCCAGGGCGCCATCTCGTCCACGACCTCGAGATCCACGATGAGGAACTCCACACCCACCGCCAGCAGGGCCGGCACGAGGAAGAACCACAGGAAGGACCAGAACTTGGATTTGACCTTCTTCCAGAGCACAGCAGATTTGTACGCGCATCGCGCCCGTAGATCAAGAAGTGGAGGAGGCCCGACCCGAGGTGATATTTCCCTGATATCGAGGTCAGCTGCATTGACGCACCTCGACGTGGCGGCGATACTCACTTGCGGAGGACCGCCCGCAGCGGGCACACGAGGTGGACATGGGAAGGGCATCGCTCCTGACGGCCGTCACACTGGCGCTGGCGCTCGCCGCGCCCGCGATCTCACACGCACAGGGCAAATCCGAGGCCAAGCAGAGGTTCCAGAAGGGCGTCAAGCTCTTCAAGAAGGGCAACCACGAGGGAGCTCTCGTGGAGTTCCGCGCCGCCTACGACGCGAAGCCGAACTGGAGGGTCCGCTACAACATCGGCATGACCCTCTACAAGCTCGACCGCTACGTGGAGGCCGACGTGGAGCTCCGGGCATACATCCTCGAGGGAGGCGACTCGGTGCCCGAGAAGACGCTCACCGAGGTGCAGTCCATCCTGTTCGAGATCCAGGCCTACATCGGCACGGTGGACGTCTCCTGCGACGTGGTGGGCGCCAAGATCTACGTGGACGGGGTCTTCGTCTCCACCTATCCCCTGGACGAGCCCCTGCCCCTCGACGTGGGTGAGTACGTCTTCGAGGTCCGGGCCGCGGGCCAGGACCCCATGTCGAAGAAGCTCTCCGTGCCCGGAGGCAAGGAGATCTCCGCGAACTTCACGTTCATCGAGCCGGAGGAGCCCCTGGACGAGCCGGTCGATGAGCCCGTCGACGAGCCCGATGACCAGGAGACGACGACCCCCGAGAAGTCATCCAGGGTGAAGAAGCCCATCGGCAAGCCCCTGCTCATCTCGGGCGCTGTCATCGGCGGCGCGGGCCTCGTGGCCGGCGTCCTGGGCATCGCGCTCTACGCCTACGACTCGGACTGGCTCTGGTCCCAGTCGGTCGGCCTGATGGCGGCCGGGTTCAGCACCCTGGGCGTCGGGCTCACCCTGACCATCGTCGGCGTGCTTCGCCTGAAGAAGGAGAAGAAGGCCGGCCTCGCGCTCACCCCCTACTTCTCGCCCATCCGCGGCGGCGGCATGCTCGGCCTCGCAGCCTCGTTCTGACCCGGCACCGGGTCACCACCACGTCTCCACAGCCGGTCGAACCTCGGTCTCCTGAACCGAAGGCCCAGCGTGCACTCCCGGGGACGGTCGCGGTCATTCCCGGACTCATACAGTTCGCTGTACTCGTCCACGAGGTGCTCGCTAGATGCACTCCATGTACCCGGTGCTCGAATCGGGACCGCACTGGTCGGGAGACCTGCACATGAGGCCGAGCGAGCTGCCCCGGTAGCACATCACGCCGGACCTGTCGCCCGGACAGCAGCCCCACGTGTAGCCGGTGCAGTCGGTGGGAGGATCCGGCACGCACCAGACGATCCCCGTCGGCGGGTCAGAGCCGGGGTCGTAGCCAGGATCGTAGCCGGGATCGTAGCCCGGGTCGTAGCCCGGGTCGTAGCCAGGATCGTAGCCGGGGTCGTAGCCGGGATCGTAGCCGGGATCGTAGCCCGGGTCGTAGCCCGGGTCGTAGCCCGTGTCCGTTGCAGGCTCCTCGACCGGATCGTCGACAGTGTCGGCAGGGGCGTCCGGCGCGACATCGAGAGCGGGTTCGGTCGGGGCATCGTGCGGCGGCTCCAAAGCCACGTCCCAGCCCGTGTCCGAGACGTGGTCCAGGAGCGCGT
>JAFDER010000250.1 GCA_019310245.1 Deltaproteobacteria bacterium | reverse complement strand
CGACCGAGATCCTCGTGCTCGGGCATCCTCCGAGCGTCTACAAGCTCGACAAGGACAAGCCGTACACGTTCGTCCTGGATCTGCGCGAGGGGTACGAGGAGTACCTCGACCACAGGACCTGCGATCCACGCGAGCACGGGATCAGGATGGAAGGCTGCCTCGACTGTCCCTGAATACGACTGCACGGGTTCATGGTATAAATGCATGTTCGCTGAAAGGAGATCGCCCATGACGTTGACCATGCGGACGATGCTGGCGGGGGGATGTGTGCTCGTGCTCGCGGCCTGCGGCGGCGGGTCCGGAGGCGAGGACGCGGGCACGGACCTGGACACGGACGCCATCGTGGACGGGGAGTCCGAGCCGACGGCGGATGCGGAGCCCGAGGTCGGGACCGACACGCCGGCGGATCCCGCCGTGGAGTTCGATCCGTCCACCTGCGACGCGTTCGCGGCGGGATTGGTCTCGGGGTTCGAGGTGGACGGGACGCCCCGCAGCTTCTACCTGGACCTGCCCGCGGGCGTGGACACGGGTGGCCCGTGGCCCGTGGTCTTCAACTGGCACGGCATGGGCGATACGGCCGAGAACATGCGCAACCTCCTGTCGGGTCAGGTCAACAGCGCCACCATGCCCTTCATCCTGGTCACGCCCGACGACACGAACGTCGTGATCATCGGCATGCCCGTGGACTGGTGGGTCCACGCCGTGGACGACTCCAACATCGAGGCCAGGCTCTTCGACGAGGTGCTCGCGTGCCTCGACCACCTCTACGGCGTGGACCGGGACCGCGTGCACACGGTGGGCTACTCCATGGGAGGCTTCGTCGCGGACATGCTCGGCACGATCCGCGGCGAGGCGGTGGCCTCGATCGTCACCTACTCGGGAGCCTACGGCTGCAACTCTGCGAACACGGCGGGCTCGTTGCTCGATTCGGTCATCGACTGGCCCGAGCACTCGGTCGAGAACAAGTACGCACAGCTCTTCGCGCACGGAGGCACGCCCGACGTGTACAACGTCGTCCTCGAGGTCCTGCACTTCGACCAGTACTCCCGCAACGACGTGGCGTTCCTCAACGCCCGCGGCCACGACGCCGTGATCTGCGATCACGGAGGCGGCCACACCGTCCCCTCCGACCTCCAGGGAAACAGGGTGCTCGAGTTCTTCGCCGCCCACCCCAGGGACGGCGCCGGCTCGCCCTGGTCCTCAGGCCTGCCCTCCGGCTTCCCCACCTACTGCTCTTTCGAGCCGGCCGACTAGTCTCCGGCGATGAGGATGGCGTCGCGGTACTCCTCGCGGGTGCCGTGGGTGAGGTCCCCGGTGCCGCTGGCGGAGATCTCGTCGTGGGAGAAGTACCAGAACCCGTCGGTGAAGGTGGTGCAGTTCTCGAGCACCGTGGTCAGGAGCGAGGGGGGGAAGTGGCTCACGATGGGGCCGCCGACGTGGACAATGGAGGCGCCGCCGGCCACCTGGTTCGCGCGGGCCGGGCGCGAGTAGGGGTCGTAGGAGAGGATGACCACCGGGTTGGTCGAGGTGCCGAGGCCCTCGACGAGGCCGCGGTACTGCCAGGCCGTGGGGTAGCCCGGGAAATAGAGGGCGACGACGAGGTCCGGGTCCAGGGCGTCCACGGCGGCGCGGTAGCGCGCTCCGATCGCTGCTGCGGCGTCGTGGAGCGTGGAGATGTAGTCCCCGAGAAGGCCGGCGCCGACGAGCGCGTCGAGCCGCGTCGTGACCGGCTGGGCCTCGAGCATGGTCCTCACGCCCGCGTCGGTCACGGTGTCCACGTAGGCGTCGTACGTGGTGTCGTCGAACGACTGGGCGTCCGTGTACGTGAGCACGGTGCCGTACATCTCCATGTCCACGAGGATGCCCGCGATGCCGGGGTGCGAGGCCGAGACCGTGGCGACCTCGACGGCCGCGGGGATGAGGTAGTCGTCCCAGAGCGGCTCGTACAGGAGCGGTGGCGCGGAGTAGGTCTGGTTCTGGGCGCCCACCGAGCGGGGAAAGGCGGACGGGTTCGAGTTGTAGACGTGGCCCGTGTAGTAGGAGCCGACGAGCCAGCGTGCGGACTGCGCCTCGGCCACGTCGGCCAGCTCGGCCATCTTGGCGCGCTTCGCGTCCGCGTCCGTGGTCGTCATCTCGCCGGTGACGAGGGTCTCGGGCGTGAAGCCGCCGACGAGGGCGTGCAGGCCGAGCGTCGAGGCTTCGGAGAAGACCGTGGCGGCCTGCGCGGGGTCCCAGGGCATGCCGCCGTAGCCGATGCGCCCCGGTGAGGAGGCGAACAGGGGGACCGTGGGGGCGGCGTCCGAGGGGTCGGAGTCCGAGAAGGGCTCCATCAGGTCCGCGTCGGGCGGAGCGTCCGGCACGTCCCAGGTCGAGGGCGCGGCCGCGATGGTGACCGAGAGGTCGGCGCAGCGCGGAGGCATGCCCGGCGCTCCCACGCAGAAGGGATCGTCGCGTCCGGAGGACGGATCGGTGGGCGAGAAGTCCGTGGTGCCGTCGTGCAGGTCCTTGAGGTGGCCGATCAGGAAGTCCACGAACGCGGGGACGCGATCCATCGTGGCAGTGGCGGCCGCCGGGTGCTCGGAGACCTGGCCCCCGGCTCCCGTCAGCGTCACGAGGTATCGGGGGGCGATCGCGACGAGTCCGTCGCCGAGCCGCTCCACCGCCGCGACGGGCCTGTCGTCCGCGATGGTCCAGATCTGCTCGAAGAGCGTTCCCGCCGTCCGGATCCAGACGCTCGCGCCGGGAGGTGCGGTGAGCAGCACCTCCACGTCGCCCGGAGAGGTCCTGAGCACCGAGGCCCGCCCCGAGGGCAGGGGGCCGTCGAGCGTCAGGTCGGTGGCCGTGTTGGCCTGGAGCCAGGCGTAGCCCATGTCGAACTCGAGGAGCGTGGCGTAGCCGATCTCGTCGTCGAGGTGGGCCGGCTCCGGATCGCCCAGGTACAGGGCGCCGAGCAGCGAGCCCTTGTCGATGCGCATCGCGCTCTCGAGGTCCTCGAGCACGAGGTTCATGACGAACCAGTCGTTCTCCCCGTAGAAGGAGTCGAGCCGGGTGGGCTGGGCCAGGAGCACGAGCACGCCGCCTGCGTCGACGAAGTCCACGAGCGTCTGCCTCTCGTCCACGGAGAGCCGGGCCGCGGCCATGCCCGGCGCCCCGCCGCCGGCCACGATGATCATCTGGTAGGCGGATTCTCCGTCGATGTCGGCCAGCGTCACGTGAGGGAAGAAGCGCCTGTAGTCCAGGGAGATGGAGGCATCGTCCGCCGCCGACTTCAGGTCGAGCCACGCGGAGTGGTGGAGGAGATCGAGATCGATGAGCAGGGCCGTCGAGAGCGTCGCGGGAGGCGCGTCCTCGGCGTCGTCGGCATCGGTGTCGGCGTCGTCATCGGCGTCCGCCTCGAGCGCGTCGTCGGCCCCGTCCGGGACGTCCGAGGCGTCGGAGGGGCTGCTCTTGCCCTTGCAGGATGGGGAGAGGATGATCGCGAGGCCCAGGAGCGCTGCTCTCGTCTTCATGCCCGAAAGCGTATGCGCGGGTCAGGGGGGGCGTCAATGTTTGTGGCGGATGATCTGCTGCTCGTTGTAGAACATCTTGCTCGAGAGCATCGAGATGCCGGGCGGCTCCGCGAGCGGGATCCCCCCGTCCACGAGCGCCATGTCGTGGTGCCATCCGAGGATCTCGTCGCTTGGCTTGCAGAGCATCACCTCGGCGGACTCCGGGGTCTTGCCCTCGACATCCCAGAAGTACTCGTCCTTCTCGAGGGCCGCGTACACCGGTTTCGTGGACTTCGCGCACAGCAGCGTGAGGGAGGACGGCGACTTCTTGGCAGGCGGGAGCTCTCCCCCGTATCCCTGGACCTCGTAGGACGCCGTCTCGATCCACTCGAACGTGACGGAGAGCCGCGAGCCCGAGCGCTTGGCCGTGCCAGTCCAGACCGAATGCTCCTGCTTGTGCGTCGAGTAGAAGCTGTCGTCGCCCTGCTGGAACTTGCTGAACGATGGTCCCATCACGGAGGTGCTCTTCAGGTGGAGCGTGAGCACGGCCTCGTCCTCGCTGTCGATCTCGAGCTTCAGGGTCGCGTCCACTCCGGTGCTCTGGTGCGACTGCGAGCACCCGTGCTCGTGGTCGATCTCCAGATCGAGGCTGTACTCGAGCGGTCCCTGGGCGGCGACGGGCGGGCCCGGCTCGGGCGCGGCCACCTCGTCAGGAGCCGCAACCTTCTTCAGCGGCAGCGGGGCGGTCTTCTTCGATGCCGCTCCGTTCGAGCAGGAGACGAGGACGGCCGCGAGGATGATGGCTGCGTTGCGGTGCATCTCACTCCTGGAGGCGATGATCCCCCGGGAGGTCTCGGCGATCAAGGGGGGAGGTCAATCGCCCAGGACGGTCATGACGATATCGTTGAAGGCGTCGCGGTTCTCGGCGACTGTGAGCTGGTTCACGCCCACGTTGTAGCGGGCGGCGAGGTAGCCGTCCGCGTCGATGATGAAGATGTCGTTGACGTGCGCGTCGTAGATCGCGATGGCCGAGTCGTGGGGCACGGTGTCGATCATGATGCAATCCGTGCCCTCGCCCGCCATGTCCGGGACCCTCTCCTCCTGGCCGGCGTAGCCCACGGCCCAGACCTCGAGCCTGTCGTATCCGATGCCCGCCTCGCGCCACTCGCCGAGCATGTCCAGAAGGGTTGCAAACTGCACCCGGCAGAACGGTCAACTGTAGTTGGCGAAGTAGATGAGCAGGACCTTGCCGACCATGTCGGACACGCTCCTGTCCTGCTCGTACGTCGGCGAGGCGGGGTTCAGGTCCGTGAGCGTGAAGTCCGGGGCTGGTTCGGGCGTCGACTCGGACGGGACGTCGGACGCCGCGTCCCCGGCGGGGTACGCATCGCCCTGCTGGGGATCGGTCGAGGCGTCGTTGCTCCTGCCATCGTCCGCGTAGCATCCCACGAGCAGGATCGACCCCAGGACCGCAGGCAGGGATGCGATGGAAGCTCCTCGGAACGTCACGTAGTCGACCTCACAAGGCTATCTTTCCATATCTTCAATGGTCGGGCAAGAACTTGTGTGAAGTGTGCCTCAGTTGAACTCGAGGGTCATGGTCTGGGTGGGGATCGACGAGCACGTCCTGGTGTTGACCCCGCCCCAGTTGGAGTGGCCGCAGCACGGCCTGAGGAGGTAGCCGGGATTCGGGCAGTTCGACGTCGCGGTCCGGATGGCGTTGGCGAGCGCCGCGACCACCGTCGGGTCGGTGCACGTGATGCCCGTCGTGTCGTACGTGCCCGAGAGGGTCACGCTCGAGCAGCCGCTCACGTCCAGGCTCGCCCTCCACGCGTTCCAGGCCGTGCACTGCGCCGTGGGCGTCGAGCCGGACGTGAAGACCTCGGAGTAGACGGGGGCCGGGCATGTCATCCTCTCGCACGAGCCCGACACGCACGCCTCGCCCGGCGAGCAGGCCGTGCCGCATGTGCCGCAGTTCGCCGGGTCGTGGCGCAGGTCCGAGCACACGCCCGAGCAGTCGACGAACGGGGAGACGCAGCGGACCACGCAGGCCCCCGCCTCGCACACCTCGCCGTCGTCGCACGGATCGTCACAGGCGCCGCAGTTGAGCCGGTCCGAGTTCAGGTCGCGGCAGGAGCCCGAGCAGTCCGTGAACCCGCCCGGGCAGGCCGCGATGCACGTGCCGTCGTAGCACACCTCGCCCGTGTCGCAGCTGCTGGCGCACGAGCCGCAGTTCTCCGGGTCGCGCATGAGGTCCCGGCACGCGCCCGAGCACAGGGTCAGGCCCGCGATGCAGGAGTTCGCGCAGGCGCCAGCCTCGCAGACCTGGCCCGAGAGGCAGGCATTGCCGCACGAGCCGCAGTTGAGGTGATCCGTGGAGAGGTCCGCGCACGAGCCCGAGCAGTCGATGTAGGGCGACGGGCACGTGAACGAGCACGAGCCCGCCATGCACACCTCGCCGGGCGCGCAGGCGCTGGAGCACTCGCCGCAGTTCGCGGGATCGTTCGTGAGGTTCTTGCACACTCCCGAGCAGTTCGTGTACCCGTCCGGGCAGTCCGGCGCGCAGGAGCCGTTGGTGCACACGAAACCCGCGGCGCAGGTCAGGCCGCACGAGCCGCAGTTGTACCCGTCGGTCATCAGATCACGGCACGTGCCCGAGCAGTTGGTGTATCCTTCCTGGCAGGACAGGATGCAGACGCCGTTCGTGCAGATGTGGCCCTGGTCGCACGTCGCGCCGCAGGCCCCGCAGGCGGACGGGTCATTCAGCAGGTCCGTGCAGATCCCGCCGCACTCGAATGTGCCCGAGGGACACTCCTCACTGCCGGCACACCCGGACAGGAGGGTGAACAGGAGAAGGGAGAGGATCGTGGCTCTCATGATGAAGTCTCCTGGGCTCGAAATTGATTTCACAATAACCGTCGTTTTTGACAGTACGGTCCGCCGCGGGGCGCGTCAAGCGAACGGATCTCGCTCCGGAGGGTGTGTGTTCACATTGAACGGTCATTCAATCGTGCTGCTCAACTGCTTGATATGTTGATGGATTGTGGCCGTTCCGTGAGGGCTGGACCACAGGGGTTCTGGAAATGATGGAGGCGGTGTCTTTCGTTCAACCTTGAACACCCAGGAAGTTACATTAGAATACGTAAACCTGAAGGGGATTAGGAGACAGTCCACCATGCAGGGGAGTTTGAGGATGAGGACGCATATTGCCATGTTGACGCTCGTCCTGTCGGCCGCGTTCCTGGCGACGGGATGCGGGGCGGGAGACAGCCGCTTCACGACGGACGCCGGGACGGACGTGACCACGGCGAACGACCAGGACGGGGACACGATCTCGGACATGGACGAGGGCCGGGGGGCCGGCACGGACACGGACGGGGACACGGTCCCGGATTACCTGGACGAGGACTCGGACGGGGACACGATCCCTGACCAGTTCGAGGCGGGCGACTACGACTCCGAGACGCCTCCCGCGGACTCGGACGCGGATGGCACTCCCGACTTCCGTGACCTGGACTCGGACGGCAACGGGGTCCTGGACATCGACGAGGGGTTCGGTGACGCGGACGGCGACGGGATCGCCGACTACGCGGACATCGACAACGACGGCGACAACATCGAC
>JAFDER010000249.1 GCA_019310245.1 Deltaproteobacteria bacterium | reverse complement strand
GAGGCCCTCGAGACGGGCGTCTCCTGATCAGGAGACCGACTCCCGGCCGTTCCCGAGCTCTTCCAGGATCTCGCGCGCTGGACCCATCTTCCTGAGGCACTCCTTGAAGATCCCCTGTCCGGACTCCAGGAGCAGTCCCTCGCGGTTCAGCTCTCCGAGCAAGAGGGCCGCGCCGACCACCCTGTCGCTCCTCATCAGGGCCTCGCCCAGGTGCGGGTACACGCGCTCGTGCGGCAGGCCGAGATGCAGCGCGTGACGCAGCGGGCCGATGGCCTCCCCGAAGCGCTTCTCCTCCATCATGATGACGGCGAGCTCGTAGTAGAACTTCGGCAGCGTGGCCCCGCTCGGCAGAAGCTGGATGGAGAAGCGGAGCAGGTCCTCGCTCAACCTCTTGCGACCGAGAAGCCGGTAGGCGCGGCCCGTCAGGAGCAGTCCCCGGGCGAACAGCGCGTCCGGTTCCTTGACGAGCTGGGCCACGGAGCCGGTGAGCCGGTAGTTCCGGACGAACAGGATCCAGTCGCGCAGGTACTCGAGCGCCCTCTCGGGATTGCCGACGGAGAGCGCCTTCTCGGCCGAGCGTACGTCCTCCACGGCAAACCGGCCCCTTGCCTCGGGCTCGCGGACCTGCTCCTCGGACACGAAGCCCCTCAGGAACTCCCTGAAGCGCTCGAGCGACCACTCGCGCGTCTCCCCGTCGTGGTCGAACACCACGGCGTAGCCGTCCGTCCCGAGCTCCTGATCGATGATGTAGAGCTTGCGCGGATGAACGTTGTAGAGCGGCGAGAGCAGGAGATAGCGCACGCCGACGAGTCGGGCCACATCGTCCCTCGACGGCGGCGTGGGCACGGGGCTGGGGGGAGGGTCGTCGCTGAGCAGGGACACGAGGAGCATCTTCCGGAAGTCCTCGATGGGCGCCTCCTGGGACTCCTCCTCGCCCTGGATCACGAACTCGACCGTGCTATCCGAGGGAAACTCGGGGTTGTGCATCACGGCCCTGAGGTTGATGCCGATGATGAGCGAGAAGGCCATGAACCTGTAGCCCACGACGTCGCAGACCTCCTCGAACCCGTCGATCCTCTTGAGCATGGATTCGAACCATGTGTCCACGACGAACGGACCAAGATCCACGAGCAGTCCGCGCTCGCTGAGGATCTCGTCGACGGCGTGCGAGAACCTGCTGGGAGAGTCCGCCAGACGGACATCGTGCAACAGGCGCACGATCCGCGGATCTCCGGCGTCCAGGATGGCGCGGCAGGCCTCGAGCCGCTCGGAGTCGTCGCGGCCCGCCTGGAGCGTCTTCAGGACGCTGTCTGAATTCCCATCGCTCATCGCTCTGATGGATAATAGCGCCGGCCCGTCGGAATGTCACCGAGCACGTGCCTGGCGAAGCATCCAGTTATTCCAGCGTTCTGTACCAGTCGATGGTCCGGCGCAGCCCTTCCTCGAGCTCGACTCGCGGCGAGAAGCCGAGAAGCCTCCGCGCCTTGCCGATGTCCGGGATCCGCAGCTCCACGTCCGGAAAGTTCCACTCGACGTGCCTGATCTCCGAGGACGACCCGGTGAGGTCCACGATCATGCGCGCGAGGTGGTAGATGGTCACCGTGGAGCGCGGGGTGCCCAGGTTGAAGCTGTTGCCCACGGCCTCATCCTTCTCCAGGCACAGGACGATGCCGTCGATGATGTCGTCGATGTAGCACCATGAGCGGATCTGGTCCCCCTCGTTGTGGATGTCGAGGGGCTCGCCCGCCAGTGCGCGCCGGATGAAGATGTGAATGGCGCCCTCGCCCACCTGCCTGGGTCCATAGATGTTGAACGGACGCACCGACAGGCCCGGCAGCCCGTGCTGCTTGTGGTAGGTGTGGGTGAGATGCTCGGTGGCGAGCTTGCTCACGGCGTAGGTCCAGCGCGCCTCGCCGACGGCGCCCAGGCTGGTCACGTCGCCCTCCTGGACGCGGAACGCGTACCGGCCGAAGACCTCGCTCGTCGAGAAGTCGATGAACCGCTTCAGCCCGTCGATCTCCATCGAGGCGCGCAGGGCATTCATCGTGCCCTCCAGCGCCACCTCCATCGTGGTCACGGGCTGTTGCATCACCGTGTCCACTCCGGCGATCGAGGCCATGTGCACGAATACCGTCGCACCCTTGCACGCCGCCCCGAGCGCTGCTGCATCGCGCACGTCGCCGCGAACGAGCGACACGTTCTCGTGATCGAGCAGGTCCGAGCCCTTCACGGCGTCGCGGTGGAGGTTGTCGAAGAGGACCACGCGGTTCGCGTCCCTGAGCCTGCGCGCCAGCGTCGCGCCGATGAACCCGGCGCCTCCCGTGATGAAGACGGTCTCGTTCTCGATCATGACAGGGGCTGAGTCTTCCATAGTGGAAGAACGATCGCAACCTGGCAGAACGAGGTGAACGAATATAGACTGCCGCCCATGAGGCGCTGGGACTGGGTCGTCCTCCTCGGGGTTCTCGTGGCCGTGCTCGCGGTCTACTCGAACAGCCTGGGAGGGGACTTCTGCTACGACGAGAACCTCGTCATCCTGCGCAACGACAACGTGCAGGACCCCGCCCGCATCGTCTCGCTGTGGACGGACACCTACTGGGGAAGCTCGGTCAAGCAGTCCCTCGACAGCCAGGGCTGGCGTCCGCTCACCATCTTCACGTTCCACCTGAACCACCGCCTGGGCGGGAACGATCCGTTCGGCTACCACCTCGTTAACGTGCTTCTCCACGCGCTCGCCTCCATCCTGCTGCTGCTCTCGCTCGTCAGGCTCCGGTTCACCACGCTCGCCTCGGCATCGGCCGCGTTCCTGTTCGCGCTGCACGCCGTGCACACGGAGGCCGTCACGCAGATCGTGGGGCGCTCCGAGCTCATCGCGGGCGTCTGCGCGCTCGGCGCACTGCTCCTGCACCTGAACGCGCACCGCGACGATCCACCGCGCTCGCCTGCCGTCCGCTGGGCGCTCATCGCCACCGCCGGCCTCGTCTTCTTCCTCGGGCTCATGGGCAAGGAGAGCGCTCTGGGATTCCTGGCGCTCGTCGTCGCCAGCGACCTCGTGACGGTGGGCGGTGGCGGTCCGCGCGCGACCGCGCGCCGCATCCTCGCCTCGCGCTGGAGGGCCTACGTCGTCTACCTCCTGCCGCTCGTCGCGTTCCTCGTGCTGCGCCACGTGCTCTTCGGCCGCGCCTTCCCCTCCGGAGACGTCCACTTCGTGGACAACCCGCTGGCCTCGCTGCATCCGCTCCTCAGGCCTCTCGCATCGCTCGTCGTGTTCGGCAAGTCGCTCTCGCTCCTCGTCGTGCCCGCTTCGCTGTCCGCGGACTACGGGTACGCGCAGCTGCCGGTGGAACGCTTCTGGGCGAGCGGCCTGTTCTGGTTCGGGCTCCTGGCCCTCGGCTCGATGATCTGGAAGTCGACCGGAAGATTCCGCAAGCACCCTGCCCTGCTCTGGGGCGCCGTCGCGTTCCTGCTCTCGTACCTGCCCGTCTCGAACGCGCTGTTCCTGATCCAGACGGTGCTCGGCGAGCGCGTCCTCTACGTTCCCTCCATCGGCTTCTGCGTCCTGGCCGGCGCCGCGTTCGCCCGCGCCGCGGGCGCGGCATCAACGAGTGCTCGTACCACGGCCTGGACGATCCTCTCCCTCGTCCTGCTCTTCAACGCGATCCGCACGCCCCTGCGCAACAACGACTGGAGGAACGACCTCACGCTCTTCGAGGCCACGGCGCGCGTGTCCACGCGTTCCGTGCGCGTCCTGAACAACCACGGCAACGTGCTGTACACGCGCGGAGACCTGGTCGGCGCCGAGAAGAGGTACCGCGAGGCGCTCGACCTCTACCCGGATTACGACGACGCGCGGGTGAACCTCGCGGGCGTGCTGATCCGCAGGGGCGAGACCGCCGAGGCCCGCCGACTGCTCGACGAGGTGCTCGCGCGCAGCCCCGACCACCCCGTCGCGGCCTCGAACCTCGAGCTGCTCAATCGCCTGGAGAGCGCTCCCGGTCCGCGGGGCTCGTCATCTCCACCACCCGCCCCTCCTCGTACGCCTTGAGGATCTCGAAGTGGCACACCTTGGTGTCACAGGCCTCCGAGTCCCACAGGTGCAGCCCGCCGCCCTTGCAGTGGGGAAACTCGTCGCAACCGCCGCACTGGCCCTGCTTCTGCCAGCTGCGGTCGCGGAACTTCTGGAACCTCTGGTTCCACACGTCGACGAAGTCGTCCCGCCTCACGTTGCCCTGCACGAACTCGCGCGGGATCGACGGGCAGGCCATGATGTCGCCGTTCGAGAGGATCCCGCCCGTCGTGGTGCCCGCGTTGCAGTAGTGGAAGAACCTGCGGATCTCCCGCTCCCACCTCATCCCGAAGTACCCCTCTTCTCCGTAGTACGTCAGGGGCCTCTTCTTCGTCCTGCGCACGGCAGAGATGAACTCGAACAGCCTCACGAAGTCCTCGCCGTTCATCAGCAGATCCCTGCCGAACTTCATCCCCGCGCGGCCTCCCGGGAAGATCCCGAGGAGCCTCCAGTGGTCCACCTTGAGCTCCCGGACGATGTCGAGGAGCTCGTGAAGGTGCGGGATCGTGCGCGGGGCCACGACGCTCGTGACCTGCAGGATCTTGACGTAGCCCGCGTCCCGGAACAGCTCGATCGCCCTGCGCGCCTTCCTGTAGGAGCCCTTCCTGCCGCGGATCCAGTCGTGGATATCCTCGGGGCCGTCCAGGCTCACCGTGAGTGTGCGCAACCCGGCCTCGCCCGCCCTCCTGACGTGATCCTCGTTGACCGCGATGCCGTTCGTGACCATGCCCCACGGGAAGCCCAGCCCCGTGGCGTAGCCCATGACCTCGTAGAGGTCCTTGCGCAGGGTCGGCTCTCCGCCCGTGATGGCCAGCATCACGCGCTTCGGGTCGTGCGTGTCCCGGACCCTCTTGAAGACCGCCTTGATCTCGTCTGTCTTCAGCTCGTCGGAGATGTCCGTGGCCCTCTCGCAGTCGCTGCCGCAGTGCCTGCATCGCGCGTTGCACAGGCTCGTGGCCTCCCAGAAGAGGTACCTCAGCTCGTGCTCCTTCGCCTCGATCTCCTTGAGCCGGGTCCAGGCGTAGAGCTGCACCTTCTTCTGGGCGATCCTGACGGGAGTTGTGATGGATGGGGGCAGTATGGCCAAGGGACGGGTTCCTAGACGTCGGCGACCGGACCGTAGTCGGTGCTCATCGGCTCCTCTTCCGTGGGATCCACTGCGGGATCGGCGGCAGGATCGTCCATGACCTCGCCGGCAGGATCGGACCCCTCGTCGGTCGTGGTGTCCACGGGTGCACCGTACTCGGGAGTGCCCTCGCCGCACGCACCCGCGCCAAGCGCCGCACCGGCCAGCAAGGACCAGAAGATCTTCTGTAGTCGAGTCGCCATGCGC
>JAFDER010000248.1 GCA_019310245.1 Deltaproteobacteria bacterium | reverse complement strand
CTGTTGAACGGTGAGATGCGCTCGTGGCCGTCCACGTTGTAGATCGGCACGATGAGCAGGATGGCCCCCTCGAGGATCCACCTGTGCTTGCCCACCACGAGATCCCTCAGGATCATCAGGCACGCGTCCTTGCCGTCGATCTCGCCGGAGTGGATTCCGTTCTGGATCATGACGATGGGCAGGCCAGTCTGGCGCGCCTTCTCCGGCGTGAACGCGCGGTCCTTCGACACGATCACGAGCGGCATGTCCCGCCCCTGGGCCGACGTGCCGAAGCTCGTGAGCTTCATCTCCTGCATGGCCACGTCCAGCCGCTCCAGAAACGCCATCGTCTCGGCGTAGTCCGGCGTGGACGCGAATCCCGACGCCTCGGCCGGCGTCACCCAGTCCTCGGGATCTGGCGGTGCGGGCGTCTCCATCACGCCCCTGGGCAGGATCAGCGGCTCGTTCGACGCCTTCTCCAGATCGCTCCTGCATGCCATGACCCCTGCAAGTACCGTGCAGGCGAGTGCCACCCGGGCCGTTCTCATTCCGGTTTCCTTCCTCAGGGCATGACGCCCGAGTTCGTCGGCCCGGCCCGGTGGTAGCCGATCACGGGCGGCGCCTTGCCCGGCGTGTCGAAGGCGTAGAGACTGCCGTTGCTCGCGGCCACGAGCACCTCGGTCAGGCCGTCGCCGTCGATGTCGGCGAGCGTGGGCGTGCACTCGATGGAGCCGCCGAGGGTCTGGCTCCAGACGACAGCGCCCTGGGCGTCCAGGGCCACGACCTGGCCTCCCTCGGTGCCGATCACGGCCTCGGCGCCGGGCTTGCCGTCGATGTCGCCGATGACCGCCCCGCTCGTGATGTTCCTCTTGGGGTGGCCGTAGCGCCACTTGATCTGCCCCGTGTCGCCCGCGAGACAGTACACGCCCTCGTGCGATCCCCACCAGGCCGTGGAGACGAGCACGCAGGAGGCGTCCGGGAACCAGCCCACCGGGCTGAAGAGCCCCTCGATCCCACCGTCGGGGTTCTCGAGGGTGGCCTTCCACTTGATGGAGCCCGTCTTGGCGTCGGCGCAGAAGACGTCGGAGTAGGCCTCCGTGAACACGACCTCCAGGGCCGCGTCCGCATCCGCGTTCACGATGATGGGCGCCCCGTGCATGCCGGAGCCCCCGTGGTGGGACCACAGGATCTTGCCCTTCTTGCCGTCGATGGCGCGGAACACGTCGTCGCGGCACGGCACGAAGGCGTCGGCCACGCCGTCGCCCGTCACGTCGTAAAGCGCGGCGGCGCCGAGGAACCCCGTGGCTCCGTAGCCGCCCGCGGCCGCCTTGACCTGCTTGAGGGTCTTTCCGTTCTTGCCGTTTATCGTGTAGAAGAACCCGCCTTCGGATCCCACCGCCACGTCGAGGACAGTGTCGCCGTTCAGGTCCGCCAGGGCGGGCGCGGCCTCCACGTCGCCCTTGAGCTTGGCCTTCCACAGCACGCTTCCAGCCCAGTCCGTCTTGTAGAGGATCTCCTGATCGGTGCCGAAGAAGACGTGGTCCTTGGTGAGCGCCACGCCGTTCGAGTCCTTCTCATCCCCGCCGGGAGGAACGATCTGCGTGATCAGCTTGCCAGCGGCGGGATCGAGGATGTGGACGCCGTCGAGCGGGTCCGACGTGTCCTTCCACCCGTCGCCGTTCGAGCCCACCACCACCTTGCCGTCGAAGTAGTGGATGGTGGACTTGTACGTGGTCAGGCCCACCTCGGTCTTCCACTTCTCGCTGATGCCGGGGTTCGGTGCGGGGCCCGGGGGCATGCTCGTCGTGGGGTAGGGGGCGTGGGCGGCCATGGGAGGCGGCCACACTCCCGGCGTGGCGGTCGGCGGCACGGTCCACTGCAGCGGCGGGGGCACGTACGGGCTGGCTGCCGGAGGAGCGGGAGTGCGCTCGCCGATGCGATCGCCGCTCGATGCGGGCATCGGCGGCCCGGCCTCGGCCACCGGCACCTCGCCCGCCTCTTCGGCCGGGTTCTGCACGTGCTCGACCTCCTTCGCGGGGCCCGAGCAGGCCACGAGTGCGAGCGTCAGGATGATGAGTCTCATGCCGGGAATAAAAGCAGACTCAGGGGTCCAGATCCAGGGGGGTCTCCACCCTCGGCCCCTTGCCCGTTGCGTTCACGATGCATCCTCCCATGCGGCGGTCGTGCGGGAAGGCGAGAATAAGTCCGGAGCGGCACATGCCGAGGACCTTCTTCTTCTCCTCGATGGTGACGAGCGGCTCCAGGTCGTAGGCCATGACCCAGAGGGGAGGCAGGTGGGTCGAGGTGGGGATCATGTCGCCCGTGAAGAGCAGGGGGGCGTCGGGATCCTCGATGAGAGGCAGCAGGAGGCAGGGCGTGTGGCCGTGGGACAGGAACCAGGAGATCCCCTCCATCGGCGCATCGGGCGCATCGCCCCGCACCTTCTCGAGCACCCCCTCGTCCTCGAGGATCGAGAAGTCGCGCGCCATGAACGACGCGCAGTCGCGCTCGTGCGGGCTCACCGCGTGCTGCCAGTGCTTCTCGTGCACCCAGTGCCGGGCGCCGGGGTACCTGACGCGCACCTCACCGCCGGGCTCCGCCTTCCACTCGGTGAGCCCGCCGCAGTGGTCGAAGTGCGCGTGCGTGATCACCACGTCGGTGACGTCGCCCGCGGACAGGCCGTGCTTCCGCAGTGCATCCTCGAGCGCCTCCGGGCGGTCCTCGACGGCATAGCGCCGCGCCTCGTTGGGCCTCCACTTGTTCCCCACGCCCGTGTCGGCGAGCATGACACGGCCGGCCTCGCGGTCCACGGCCACGAGGGTGCGGGTCACGAGCAGGATGCGGTTCATCCCGTCCACGTCCTCGGTCCCCTGCCACAGCACCCTGGGCACCACGCCGAACATGGCGCCGCCGTCGAGCCTGATCGAGCCGGTGACCACGGAGAAGACCTCGAACCTGCCCACCTCGATCATTGCACACTCCTTCAGAGCATCTGCTGCCAGGGGGGGGGCTCGCCGGAGGCGGGTCTTCCGAGCATCAGGAGCGCCACGGGCGAGTGATCCCGCGGCAGGCCCAGCGCGCGGCCCACCTGCGAGTAGTTGAAGTTGACGAGCAGGTTCCACCCGAGGCCGCCTGCAGAGGCCATGGCGATCTGGTGCACGATCGCGATCGGCACGTCGATGAGGGCGAAGGGCTGCTGCTTGGTCCGGTGCTTGATGAGGACCGGCGCCGCGCAGCCCGCAATGAGCATGAACGAGCCGCTCTCGACCGCTCCAGGAACGCCCGCGGCCTCGAGGACCGTCTCGATCACGCCGTGCTCCCGGATGACGACCCAGCGCCAGAGCTGTGCATTGTCCGCGTTCGGGGCCCACCGGGCCGCATCGAGGACGAGCCTCAGCTGGTCGTCGTCGGGCAGTCCCTCGAAGGCATGGCTGGGAGGCGGGAGGGACACGTCCACGTGCCCGTCATGCACGCCGTAGAGGTCGATCGCCGCGGCGCGGCGCGTGGGGTCTGGAGGCTGCACCACGAGGGGCACGCCGAACCTGCCATCGAACGCGATGTCGGACAGGGGCTTTCGCCTGCCCGAGACCACCTTCTGGAGCACGGCGTCGTGAAGGCCCCCCTTTCGCCCGTGTCCCAGGGCGATGAGCGAGTTGACGCGCTGGCCCTTCGGCAGGCCGAGGAACTCCACCACCCGCCGCTCGCCGATCGCGGCGAGCCAGATGGAGTCGATCTCGTGCGAGGCGGCTGCGAGCACGGCCGCCTCGCCCGCCATGGCCGCGTCGACGTTGTACAGGTAGCGCCCCTCCTTGACGGGAGAGCGCTCGGGATCGCCCGCGCACACCACGAACGCCGGCGGCCTCTCGCCGCGCGCCAGCCAGATGTTGATCTTGCTCGTGAACCCCGTGACGAGCACGTCGACCAGCTCGTGGGCCATGTCGGGATCTCTGACAAGGAAGGCCCTTCCCGACTGCTGGCCCTCGACCGAGGGCAGGGCCGTGGTGGCCTCGTGGATCCGGTCGAGCGTCTCCTCCTGGATCGGCCGCGCGGTGAAGGCCCTGCACGATCGTCGGGCCATGACGAGCCGCATGAGTCTGCGCAACGGGTCCATGGCTACACTCATAGCCGTCGATCGGCGGCGGGTCAACGAGCTCGTTCCATGGTATAGATTGGCTCGAGACGGAGAGCATGCCATGGCGAGATCGTCGCGATTGTCCGGTTTCTACAGGAAGAGCGTGGACGAGAGGCGCGGGCAGCTACGCGAGGAGACGTTCATCGGCGTGAAGGACGATCTCGTCCTCGAATCGGGCGGGATCTCCACTGCGGACGCCGACCGGTTCTCGGAGAACGTGCTCGGCGTGCTCTCGCTTCCCTTCTCGGTGGCCCCCAACTTCCTCGTCAACGGCCGCGACGTGCTCGTTCCCATGAGCATCGAAGAGCCGTCGGTGGTGGCCGCCGCGGCCAATGCCGCGAGGCTCGTCCGGCAGGCCGGGGGATTCACGGCCGAGGCCGATCCCTCGCTCATGGCCGCGCAGGTGGAGGTGCGGGGCATCGACGACGTCGCCGCTGCGACGGCCGCGCTCATGGACCAGAGGGAGGCCATTCTCGAGGCTGCGGCGAGGGGCTCGCCCGAGATCGTGAAGTTCGGCGGCGGGGTTCGCGATCTCGAGGTGCGGGACGTGACCCTGCACGGCGGCGAGCACATCCTCGTGGTCCACATCATCGTGGACTGCGCGGACGCCATGGGCGCCAACACGGTCAACTCCATGGCCGAGGCCGCCTCCGAACTCATCGCCTCCACCGCCGGCGGCCGCGCCGGCCTGAGGATCCTCACGAACCTGGCGGACCGCCGCTTGGCCCGCGCCCGGTGCACCGTATCGCTCGAGGTTCTCGGCTCCTACCGGGGCGCCGGCGGCGCCGATCCCGCCCGGGTCCGTGACGGCATCATCGCCGCCTGGGAGCTGGCGGATGCGGATCCGTACCGCGCGGCCACCAACAACAAGGGCATCATGAACGGCGTCGACGCCCTCGCCGTGGCCACGGGCAACGACTGGCGTGCCCTCGAGGCCGGTGCCCATGCATTCGCCGCGCGCTCGGGCCGCTACAGGTCGCTCTCGAGATGGAGCGAGGCCGGGGACGGATCGCTGGCCGGGGAGATCGAGATGCCCGCGGCCGTGGGCATCGTCGGCGGCATGACGACCTATCACCCCGTGGCCCGGCTCGCCCTCGAGATCGCGTCCATCGAGAAGGCCTCCGACCTGGCGCGCCTCCTCGCGTCCGTGGGTCTTGCCCAGAACCTCGCGGCGCTCCTCGCCCTGTCCACGGAGGGCATCCAGCGCGGCCACATGAGGCTGCACGCGAAGCGGACCTGAGAGGCAGGGACTACTTCTCGCCCACGCGGAACGCGGCGCGCAGGAACTCGCCGATCGTGCGCGGCTT
>JAFDER010000033.1 GCA_019310245.1 Deltaproteobacteria bacterium | reverse complement strand
CCGTGGACAGGACGGCGAAGTCGAGGGTGAGCGGGTGGTCGCCGCTCGGCGCGCCCAGGTCCGTGACCGACCGGGCGTAGGAGTCGGGGAAGACCACGAAGTCCTCCACGGGCGCCTCATCCTCGTAGGTCCAGAGCGTGGGGTCCACGCCGCCAGGAGGCGCCGTGCCGAACAGCGGGTGGTCAGTGGTGAACCCGTAGCTCAGGTCGTCCCCGAGCATGAACACGGCCGACCCGTGGTGATCCGTGTACGACCACGTGCAGGGGTGGTAGCCCGACTCGGCGCTACGGGCGATCACGCGGGCTCCCTCGATCGGGTCGCCGCTGGCGTCGCGCACCGTGATCGTGACCTGCTGCTCGAAGCCCGTGTACTGGTCGCAGGCGAAGATTGCCTCGTCCTCGCGGAAGATCAGGACGTGGGCTACCTCGCCGAACACACCGCCGCTCGTGTACAGGTCGTCGTCCATGATCTCCGGCCAGTCGATGTACGGGTAGTTGGGGTTGCCGGGCATGTCGCCCAGGCTGTTGTCCCACATGATCCACCGGCCGTCCCACAGCTCGTTCCACTCGTGGTCGTCCGCGCGGGCCGAGGCCGAGGCCGTGGGGATGAAGACCGTCTTGGCTGCGGCCGTGGTGATGATCGAGTACTGCCCGCACGAGCCGAAGCGGTTCTGGTAGATCTCCACGGGCTGCAGCTCGTTCGTGCCGTAGCCGAACGTCATGATGTCCTGGATCCACACGCCCACCGCGTCCGCGGCCTCCTGGAGCGTCGTGGCCGAGGAGACGGCCTCGACGATGTCGGGGGCGGTCGGCGTGGTGATCCGGAACATGGTCCGCCAGAAGTTGCCCTCGAAGTACGATGGCAGCCCGATGTAGGCCCTGGGGTAGACCACCCACCAGTAGTACGTCTCGGGGTCGAGCTGGTACGTGCCGGACTCGCCCTCCACCTCGAGCGTGGTCCTGTCGTCCAGCTCCACGAGCCGTGCGTAGAGCAGGCTCCCGTCAACGGCGTAGATCGCCTCGGCGTTCTCGCCGAAGAGCCGCGCCTGGTTGCTCGAGAGCATCCACGAGAGGATCTCGGGCGCGGTCACGGCTATGGACCAGGCCACCTCGTCCACCTGCAGGGGCTCGGCGTCGAGGATGAACCCGGCGAGCGTGTCGGCCTGCCCGGCCTCCAGGTGCCAGAGCGTGCGGGCGAGATCCTCCTGGATCCACTCGGGCGACGCGAGCACCCCCTCGGCCGCGATCGCGGACAGCTCGTCGAGCGGGACAAGCACCGGGTCGGGCACGATCTCCCCGTCCGGACCGATGTGGATCGCGTAGGTCTCGCCCCGCTCCACGCGGATCTCCTCGTCGAACGAGTACGAGCCGGACGGCTCCTCCGTCGCCGCGTCCGCGGCGTCGTCCACCGCGTCCGCCGAGGCGTCCTCGTCGGTTCCGCCTCCTCCACCACCGCACGATGCGATGAGCGTTGAAAGGGCCAGGCACGCAAGCGTGCGCATGCTCGTCACCACGGCTTCCTCCTTGCCGATGTGAGGGAACACGCCAAGTATGGCACATCCAGCCGTCGTGTCCACGGCGTCTCGAGTGTCCGGCGGTGGAACAACCCTTCCTGCCCGTTCAGTATCCCAGGTACTGGAGGATCTCCTCGTCGCTCTTCTCGATCACGTCGCAGGGAAGATCGACCAGCAGGTAGATGTATCCCTGGTCGCCGAGGTACCCGGGCAGGGTGTCGTGGGAGAGGTAGGTGTTGGACGGCTTGTCGAACGGATCGTCCGAGCCGTAGACGTCGTGAATCCCGGGAGGCGGCCTCCCCTCGCCCTTCTTGTACACGTTGCGGTACTCGTAGTCCGTCATGTCGAGCTGGACGAAGCACTGGTTGACGTGGGCAGGAACGACCAGCTCGTGGAACCCGCCCTTGATCTCGATCGCGTGGCCGACCTCGTCGAGGGTCTTCTGGCCCTTGACGCGTACGACGTGGGGCCCGCGCTTCACCTCGACGGTCTTGTGCGAACCCGAGAGGCAGAGCACCGGCTCCTCGTCGTCCACCACGATCCACGAGTCCTCGCCCTCGAGACAGTGCGTGTGCACCTTGCCTGGCTGGAAGAAGTAGATGAAGCCGAAGACGCCACCGCCGAAGATCCCGATCAGCACGTACATCCCGACGATGAAGAAGAAGGGCAGGCACTGGAAGAGCAGCAGGCCACCCACCGCCAGCAGGACGACGAGAGTGGTGTTGTCCTTCTTCTTCTCGGTCATGGGTCAGACGACACGATACCCGATCCGCCCGCCGGGCGTCATCCTTAGTTTGCGCGTCTCTGCTCCACGGCCATCAGGCAGTAGGGGTTGCTCGTGGTCGCTCCGGTCGAGGCCCAGGCGAGACCCGTGCACCCGGCGCGGCAGATGCTCGCGAGGGAGCAGCCGCCGCACGCGTCCTGCAGGTCGTGCGGATCGAATGCGCGGTTGTAGGAGAACGCGCCGGGGTCGTTCCAGATGTCCTCGAGGGTGCGCTCGCGCACGTTGCCCTCGTCGAAGGCCGGAGGCATGGACAGGCAGCCCCGCACCGTGCCGTCGCTCGTGATGCCCAGGGCGCGCAGGCCCGCCTGGCAGCCTCCCCAGACCCCCAGCCGGCCGTGGCCCGAGCGGCGGAGCCGCGGCTCGGAACGGCTCATGTACCCGATGGTGTCGGCCGTCTGGACGAGGATCTGACCGCGATCCGCCAGGCGGACGAGGGTTTGCTCCAGCTCGGGAAGCTGGGCCGGCGTCAGGCACAGCTCGGATGCGGCGCGTCCGTGCGGCAGGGTCAGCTGGACGAGCCAGCCCTCGAAGCCGCTCTCGACGACGAGCGCGTGCGTCTCCTCGAGAAGATGCAGGTTGAACCGGCCCACCTGCGTGACCGCGCCGGTGCGCACGCCGCGGCGGTGGAGCTCGGCGGCCCCCTCGAGGAGGCGATCCAGGCCGCCCGGAGATCTCCTGAGACGGTCGTGCACGGCGGCCGGCCCGTCAACCGAGAAGCTCACGCCCCGGAACCCCGCGTCCGCGATCGCATCCGCCTGATCCAGGACGGCCAGGCCGTTCGTCATGAGCTCGGCGTCCATGCCCGAGCCCGTGATCCTCCGGGCCAGCTCCGGCCAGTCGCTTCTGAGAAGAGGCTCGCCGCCCGAGAGGGTGACCGTGCGGCACTTGAGCGCCGACAGCGCGTCGATGAGGTCGAGGGCCTCCGCGGTGGTGAGCTCGCGCTCGCGCGGATCGCCCGCGCTCGAGCCGCAGTGCGTGCAGCGGCACGTGCAGGCCAGCGTGATCTCCCACACGCAGATCAGCGGCCGCGGCGGCGCGGTCACCCGTCCGCCCTCAGGATGCAGAACGGGTTGTCGTAGATCGTCCCGGTCACGGCGTAGGCCATCGTCGTGCACCCCGCCCTGCACAGCCGGCGGTGGGGGCACCTCGCGCACTCACCCTCGAGGAGCGACTCGTCCCAGTGCGTGTTGTACTCGAAGCGGTCCGCGTCCTGCCAGATGGAGGCGAGGGGCTCCCGGCGCGCGTTGCCCACCACGAACGCGTCGGGCTGGGAGGGGCATCCCTTCACGTCCCCGTTCGAGCAGATGCACAGGCCGAGGCATCCGGCCATGCACCCCGTCCAGAAGGCGTGCCTTCCGATGATGGCGCTGCGGATCACGGGCTCGTGCCTGCCGTAGTAGCCGATGTTGTCGGCCGGGATGACGGTCACGCGGCCGTCCTGGACGAGGCCGGCGAGCAGGGCCTCGAGCCGGGGCAGGTCGGCGGGCCGGACGAGGCGGTCGCGGCCCGTGGTGAGTAGCCTGCCCAGCGGGTACGTGAGCTGGACCTGCCAGGCGTCCACGCCGTGCTCTGCCAGGAGCTCGTACATCTGCCCCAGCTCGTCGATGTTGCCCCTGTGCACCTGGGTGATCACCGCCGTGCGCAGGGGCGAGGAGGCGAGGAGATCGATGGCCCGCAACGCCGAGTCCCACCGCGAGGACATCCGCGAGGTGGGCACGCGGATCGCGTCGTGCACCTCGCGCATCCCGTCCAGGGAGACGGCGGCGCCCGTGACGCCGGCCTCGAGCATGCGCGCGACCGTCTCGTCGTCGACGAGCAGGCCGTTCGTGACGATCTTGACCTGGACGCCGCTCGAGGCGAGGCGGGTAGCGATGTCGGCCCAGCCGCGTCGCACGAGAGGCTCGCCGCCGGTGAGGCTCACCTCCCCGCATCCCATGGCGGCGAGGTCGTCGGCCAGGGCGAGCATCTCGGGGCCGGTCATCTCGTCCTCGCGGCGCTCGCCAGCCTCCACCTCGCAATGTGTGCACCTGAGGTTGCACTGCGTGGTGATCTCCCAGACGCAGTGCCTCGGCGTGCGCGGGATCTTCGCGGCCAGGTTCACGATCTGCGCGGAAACGCCACGCCGCGGTAGGGCAGGGCCATGTAGCACAGCGTGCCGTCGAGGAGGCTGTCCCTCGCGTCCTCGAAGTCCGAGGCGAGCGTGGAGGGCTCGAACCAGCAGCACTCGATCATCTCGCTCAGCACGCTCGAGATCTGCTCCGGCGTCCCCGTCTCGAACAGCTCCGTCAGGCCGTCGTTCCAGCTCGCGTTGAGGTTCGCGAAGCACGTGCAGATCTCGGCCTTGGTGTACTCGTCGTGCTCCGACTCCTCGAGGGTCCTGAACAGCACGGACGAGTGGTCCAGCTCGCAGCCGTTTGACCAGTGCTCCTCGGCCGTGTCCCTGGGCTCGGCCTCGAGCGCGGCGTCGAGATCGGCCGACGCGTCGCCCACCGTGCGCGTGCTCCCCCCGCAGCCGGCGGCAACGAGGCCGAGCAGCAGGAATCCGCCCATGACCTGCGCGGGCAGCCTGCTCGCGAACCCCGTCGGGGTGCCCGCGGGCGGAGCGTCGGCGAGCGCCTGCTGCAGGTCCTGGACGATCCGGGCCACGTCCCAGGACCGCAGGAGCTCGGCCTGCTCCGCGCCGAGCCGCCCGGCCCGCTCCTCGGTCGCGTTCTCGATGATGGACTCGAGGAGCCCGGAGAGGGGATCCCAGAACTCCGGGTCGTCCTTCTTCCTGGCCATGAGCGCGTAGAGCTTCTCGTACGTCTCGTCGAGGCCGGACCACGGCTTCAGGTCGATGCCCTGGCTCATGAGGAACGCCCGGACCTGGTGCGTGACAGTGGGAGTGATTGCCCTGCCCTTCATCATTCGGGTACCTCTGCCTTTGAAAGCACGGTGAGCTTGACGGCCTGCACCTTGCGGTAGACCTCGTGCGGCGCCCGGGCGCCGCCGTCCACAGTGAGCAGATCGCGCTCGATGCGGATGCCGAAGAGCTCCTCGTTCCTCCTGAGGTGGGGCAGGATCAGCTCCCAGTCGGCGTCCGTGAGCGTTGCGAACTGCCCGCCGTTGAGCTGCTCGTCGATGAGCTCGTGGTGCGGGTCACGCACGAAGATCGCGCCTCCCGAGGCGAGGGAGAAGAGGTTCGAGCCGGGGTAGGGCATCTCCAGCGCCTCGACGCGGCCCCGGTCGTCGAACCGGATGCCGTTGAGGATCACGAACCCGCCTCCATCGTGTGGGTCGCCCGCCATGAAGGACTCGGCCAGGTAGTCGAGCGCCGTGCCGTTGATGACCACGCGGGGCCGGCCCACCGCGTTGATGAGCGGCCGGCCCGCGGCGTTTCCCATGACGTAGACGCTACCGCCCTTGCCCCCGTAGAGGAAGGCCTGGCCCACGTCGCCGTAGACCACGAGCGTGCCGTCCTTCATGATCTGGGCCAGCTGGTCCTGTCCGTTGTCGTGGACGCGGACCTCCATCCCGTCCATCCCCGAGGCCAGGTAGTCGCCCGAGCTGCCGTAGACGTCGATGCGCGTGCCCCGGGTGTTCATGCCGAAGCCGCTGCCCGCGAACCGCTGGCCCCTCAGGCGGTGGACCGCGAACCTCCTCCACCCCAGGGCGTGGGCGCGCACGGCGAGCCTGGAGTCGCACTCGTCGCCTTCGGGCTGGAAGCCGGTGGCGTCGATGACGAGGATCTCCTCCCCCTGCTCCGGCGGCCTCAGGCTCTCTCTCGAGTCCCAGCCGATCCTGCGGTACCTCGACGATCCGTTCTGTTCGATGGACGGGACCGAGGACAGGAGGTCGTCGATCCCGCGCCTGACGATCTCGAGGAGCGCGCTCCTCTTCATGCTTCCGCCGTCGAAGCGGCGGTCGTTCATGAGCGTGAGCAGCTCGAGGCCCACGTCCCTGCCTCCGTCGCCGGGCAGTCGGGCGAGCCTGTGCGTGAACCACTGCAGCCCGTCCAGGTCCCACGAGGGCAGCACCGTGACCACGTCCTGGAAGAGCCCGTCCACGCCGTCCACGCTCGAGAGCCTCTCCATGAGCTTCTCGGCTCCGGGAGGGGGAGCGGGCTTCGCCCCGGGGTCGATCCTGTACTCGCCCTGCGGGGCGGTGATGGGCGAGCCGAACTTGTCCGCGCACGTGACCGACGCGGAGTCCTGCGTTCCCTCGATCGTGAACGAGAACGCCCCTCCGTCGGAGGAGCTCCCGCCGCGGGCGTTCCAGTACCGGTCCGCGACGAGCCGGAAGCGCGGGTCGTCGCCGGCGAGCGAGTGCAGGGTGGCGTCGATGGCCTGCTTCTCGGAGGCGACGAGGCCGATCGTCACGTCGCCTTCCTGCAGGGCGAAGACCTGCGGCCTCAGCATGGCCGTGTCCGTGATCCCGAGGAGCATGAACCTGTCGTTCGAGGGATCGCTCCTGGCGATGATGAAGAACCAGGGACCGTCCGGCGAGCCGTGCATGTGCAGTGCCTGGATGGCCCTGTAGGCCTCCTGCTTCCTTGCCGGCAGCCGGTCGAAGTCCAGCTCGGTCGTGGGCGCCATGGCCTCGATGACGTGCTCGAGAGGGTAGCCGTAGACGCGGGAGTGCAGGTCGAAGAGCTGGACCGAGACCTCGGTGTCGGTGAGGAACTGCGGCGCGATGTTGTGCTGGCCGAGGTACTCGGACACGGAGTGGTAGTTGGCGAAGTCGCCGTTGTGCACGAGCGCCTCGTTCATGCCGATGAATGGGTGCGAGCCGGCCGGGTGCCACACCCGGCCCTTCGTGGGGTAGCGCTGGTGCGCGATCCAGATGCGCGCCCGCGTGTCCTCGAGCCCGTAGTACTCGACGACCTGCTCGGCGTAACCCACGACCTTGAAGATCATGAGGTTGCGCGCGTGCGAGAGCACGAACGCCCTCTGCTCTCCCATCGAGGCGTAGAACCGCTGGTTGAGCTTCGTGCTGTTCTGGTAGACGAACTCGTCCTCTACGGCTCGTTCGTCCGCGTCCTCGAGACCGCTGATGGAGGCGAAGCGCTCGAGCACGTCCTTCTTCACCCGGACGAAGTAGCGGACCACGTCGGGCGGCTTCACGTCGAGGCCGATGTCGCGGTGGTCGACCCGGGGCGTGATGGGCGCCTCGTGATCCACCTCGAAGAACGGTGCGATGTACGCCTCGACCACCTCGCTCTTGGCCGCATGATCGAGCAGGGCGATCTGCAGCAGGTAGTCGTCCCGGAGCACGCGCTCGTCGACGCCCATGTCCTCGGGGAGCATGGAGGCGGCCGCGATCCCCCCGCCCTTGCCGTTGCCCCTGTTGTGCATCTGGATGGACGGCTCGTAGATGTGCCTGCCCCGCACGGGCACGCTCGACGCGAAGCCCACCACCCCGCATCCACCCTCATCGGCGGACTTGCGGATGGGCCCCGCGGACGCCATGAGATGCCGCCTGGAGGCGATGATCCGCTTCATCATGGCTCGTTCCCCGGCCTGTAGTCGTGGTGCACGAGGACGTCGCTGCGGCCGCGCAGCTCCTGCACGCTCCTCATGCCCAGGCGCCAGAGGATCTCCCTGAGCTGGATGCACCAGGAGTGGTACAGGTTGATGAGCCTCTGGGCGGCCCAGTCCGGGCCGTAGAGCTCCGAGACCTGCGGGTCGGTGGTGGCGATCCCGCGCGGGCACCCGCGCCCGCGCTCGCACACGCCGCAGCGCACGCACTCGAGCGCCACCATCTCCGGCGTGCCGATCACCACGCCGTCGGCCCCCAGGGCGATGGCCTTGGCCACGTCCCACGCGCTGCGCAGGCCGCCCGAGGCGATGAGGGTCATCTCGTCGCGGATGCCCTCCTCCACCATGAACCGGTGCACCTTCGGGATGGCGTACTCGATGGGCATCGCGATGTTCTTCTTGGCGATGTCCGGAGCCGCCCCGGTGCCGCCGTAGCTGCCGTCGATGTGGATGATGTGGGCCCCGGCGTGGTAGCTGCCCACGGCCACCATGTCAACGTCGGTGGGGGTGGAGACCTTGACCGAGACGAGTGCCCGCGGATTCGTGTGTCGGATCCAGTCGACGTGCTTCTTGTGATCCTCGACCGAGTAGACCGAGTGGAACGGGAAGGGCGAGAACAGGGCGCTGCCCACCACGGCCTCGCGCATCTCCGCGACGGCCGGGGTCACCTTGTCGCCGAGCAGGTGTCCGCCCAGGCCGGGCTTGGCGCCCTGCGCGTACTTGAACTCCACGATCCTCACCCGCTGGATCGTCTCCTCCAGCACGCCGAACAGCCCCGTGGCCACCTGGGTGATGACGTTATCGTCGTACTCCTTCAGCGGCTCCGGATAGCCCCCCTCTCCCGTGCACGTGAAGGAGTCGAATGCCTTGTAGGCCCTCGCCCTGGCGACCATCGTGGTCAGCGAGACTGACCCGTAGCTCATCCCGCCGCCATAGACCGGGAAGCCGATCCTGATCGTCGGCCGGCCGTCGCCGCGGTTGTTGAGCTCCAGGCTCAGATCCACGTCGGAAGGCGTGAGGGACGCGTCGGGCGGCGCGTCGGGGAACGAGAGGGAGATCCTGTCGAATCCGCCTCCCGAGTCACCGGTCCGGTGCTCGAGCCCCCTCGTGGGGGGCCTTCCCGTCTCCGCCTGCTCCCAGGTGGCGCAGATGAGGTCGGGCGTCCAGCGAGGGTCGCCGAACGTGTCCCACACCGGGTCCGGTCCCACGACGAGCGCGCCTTCGGGGCACGCGTCCGCGCAGTACGCGTCCTTTTCGCGGCAGCGGTCCGCGCCGAGGCACAGCTTCGAGACGGGCGCCAGCATCCGGCTGCCCGCCTTGCGGTGGACGCCCTCGGTGCAGACCCCGGCGCACGTGCCGCACGCCACGCACGCCGTCGTCCTGACGACCCTGTAGCGCCCGACCATGTTGCGGAACCGCGACGGGCACGCTCTGGCCGGCTCGGCCGCCTCGAACGTGCCGGCCTCGGCGTCCGGGGCCTCCTTCTCCACGACCTCGGTCCCCGTGCCTTCCTCGACGCGCTCGCCGAAGAAGGGCGCGAACGAGTCGCGCTCGAGGTCCTCGAAGAACATGGCGCGGCCCACCTCGCCCCTGAGCCTTCGCGCCTCCCTGAGACCCATCGCCCCCATGACCTCGATGAGCTGCGAGTGCCAGGAGCCGAGCAGGTTGACGATCCTCTGCTCCGCCCACTCGGGTGGCACGTTCTCGAGTGCCACCTCGCACCCGGAGTCCTCGCTGCATTCGCGGCACAGCCGGCACTCCAGTGCCACGAGCAGGGCCAGATCCACGCCCACCCCGTCCGCGCCGCAGATGATCGTCTTGGCCACGTGCTCGGCCATGGCGATGCCGCCCGAGACGAGCAGTGTGACCTGGTCGCGCACCGCGTCCTCGACGAGCCTCCCGTGGACCTCCCGCACCAGCCCGGTGAGGAAGTCGTCCGAGCGCTCGCCCAGCCCGCGCCCGCGGTCGTCGGCCTGGAGGTGGATCACGCCGATGCCTCCGGCCGCGAGCGCCGAGGCGCGCTTGGCCGCGTTCTCGTCCAGGTCGAGCCGGACCGAGACCACGACGCCCGGGTTCTGCTCCCTGAGCCTCTTCGCGGAGGCGGGGGCATCTGGCGAGTCGGGGACCTCCACCACCGGCGCTCCCTGTGCGGAGCCTCCGGCATCCGGTTTGACGATGAGGTGCGATGCCGCATCGGCGAGATCGGATGACGCCTCCGCGGCCGTGGCCACGGCGAGCGTCTCGAGCCTGCCCGCGGCCGCGACCATCGCCCTGCGGGCGCCGGGGCTCGGGATGCCTTTTCGAGGGATGTCCAGGATCACGGGAAGCGCGATCTCCACGAACGGAGGCATCTCGGTCGTGAGCCGGCCCGCCTCGTCGAACTCGAGCATGGCCGGGCGCCGGCCCAGCTCGATCACGGTGGAGATGTACTCCCGGCCGTGGATGCCGTCGCGCGTGGGCCGGACGATCTCGGACATGTCCGTCCACATCTGGTCGAAGCCCGCGCCCACGAACGGGCCGCGGTAACCCGCGCCCGAGACCGGGATCTTGCCCGTGCGGGCCTGCTTCCACGTCTGCGCGATGATGTCGGGCGTCCAGTGGTCGTCGCCCATCTCCCTGAACCGGGGATTCGTCGCCCGCGTCAGGATGTTCTTCTTGCACTCCTGGAGGCAGCGCAGGCACGAGACGCACATGTCGTCGCCCGTGTCCACGATGAGGTCCGGATCGAAGCTCTTCTTCTCGTAGACCTCGTACAGGCACGCCTCGCGCTTGGCGCACCTCAGGCAGCCCAGGCACCCGTCCAGCTCGATGCGGCTGTACTTGGAGATGGGAGGAAACCTCGGCTCCATCTCCCGGGTGTGCACGTGGAACTTCCTGGGCATCTACGTCTCCATCACGACCTGAGATCCTCGCGCAGCATCCGCTTCTGTCCCCCGTGGCTCGAGCTCGACCAGCCCTTGCTCCTCTTGACCTCGATGAGCGAGTCCACGGCGCCGCGGGCCTTCGCGCGCTCGTAGATCAGGCACCAGACGCAGTCGTTGTCGTGGTTCACCTCGCACTTGCCTCCCTCGTGCGTGCCTCCGCACGGCCCGTTGAGCAGGCTCTTGGCGCACCGGGCGATGGGGCACAGCCCGAACGTCTCGCCCAGGACGCAGTCGCCGCATGCAGCACAGCGTGCGGTCCACAGCCCCGGCTCCTCGCGGATCGCGAGCGCCGTCGTGTTCACTCCCGGGTAGATCGGGACGTCCTGGAACCGCTCGGCCACGGCCTGCACGCCGATGCCGCACGCCAGGCTGAGCACCGCGTCCACACCGCCGAGCACTTTCTCGAGCTCCTCCACGAACTCCCACTCGCACTGCCGTTCGATGGTGTGCGTCACGATCTCGACGTCATGGCCTTTCTTCTTGAGGCCCATGCGCAGGAGCGGAGCCAGGGTCTCCACCTCGCGCTCGCCGCCCGCCGCGCACTCTGCCACGCACGTGGCACAGCCGGCCACGAGCACCTTCTTGCGGCCGCGCAGCGTCTCCACGAGCTCGGCGACGGGCTTCCATTCCCCGATGATCATGCCTTCTCATCTCCTTTCATCGGGCTGGCTCCCAGGGGCCGGATGGCCTCCGCGCGTCCGGCGGCCAGCGCGGCCAGATCCTGCCTGCCGAGGCCGGTCGTTCTTTCCATCGCGAGCCTCTCGGCGCCGAACCCGATCTCGTCGAGAAGTCCGCGCGCGCGCTCCACGCGCTTGAGCGCCATGCGGCTCCCCACGCCGAAGCGACACGCGCCTTCGGGACAGCCCACCACCTGGACCGCGTCCGTTCCGTTCGCGAGGATCTTGAGCAGGTACGATCCCTCGAGCTTGCTCGAGCACGGCAGCACGACGAGCCGTGCCCGGCACCCCTTCGCCTCGAGAAGGCCGCTGGTCACGCCGGGGTCGGCCAGGCACTGCTTGCAGCACAGGAGCGCGACATCCGGCGTAAATCTCGCGTCAGGGACATCGCGTTTCATCGGTGCTCCCTTCCACCCCACCACTCCCGTGATGAGGTCGGTTTAGTCTGCCGTCCCGCGGCAGTCAAGCGCCGCGTTCGAACGTGGTGAAATATCAGAAAAATCAGAGGTGTGTATCTCCCGCGTGTTGCGGCACGGGCACGGGAGATGTATCGTTTCGATCGGGATGGGATGACGAGCCGATTCGCGACATCATGCCGGGCGGGCGGCCTCGTTCTGGGGCTGCTCGTGGGGCTCGCTTCGGCTCCGGCGGGCGCGCAGGACGAGGTCGACGTGGCCAGGGCCAAGGTGCTCTTCATCGAGGGCGTCGAGCTCTTCAAGGAGGGCCAGCACGCCCAGGCCCTCGGGAAGTTCCAGGAGTCCCATTCGCTCCGGCCCCACTGGAGGATCCACCTCAACATCGGGCTCTGCTTCAAGGAGCTGAGCATGTTCACGAAGGCGAAGGCCTCGTTCGACGCCTTCATCGCCGAGGGCAAGGACGAGATCCAGGGCTCGGAGCGCAAGCTGGTCAAGACCGAGCTCGAGAAGCTGAAGAAGATCATCGCCGTGCTCGAGATCCGCATCGTCACCGAGGGGGCGCTCGTCGAGCTCGACGGGAAGAACGTGGTCGAGGCGGCGGGGGCTGGACCGGTAAGCGTGGATCCGGGCTCCCACGTGATCAAGGCTTCCCTTGAGGGATACGAGCCCTATCGCGAGGAGTTTCTCGTGTCCAAGGCCGAGCACAGGACCTTCGAGATCGATCTCGAGCCGCTGTCCCAGGGAGGGGAGGCTGCGCCGGTCGAGGCCGTGCCGCGCTCGAAGGGCGGGGCGGCGTTCTGGGTGATGGGCGGCCTCACCCTGGCCCTGGCGGCGGGTGCCGTGGCCACGGGCGTCGTGGCCCTGCAGAAGCATGACGACGTGGTGGCCCTGGACGACGGGACGGGGGACCTCTTCGACTCCGGCGGCTACTCCGATGCCGCGTACCAGGACTACCTCGACGAGCGCAGGCCGATCGCCGGGAGCGGCAGGAGGCTCGGGTACGCGACCACCGCTTTCATGATCGCGGCCGGCGCCGCCCTGGTCGGCACCATCGTGGCCGGCGTCCTGACCCACCCGTTCTCCACCGAGAAGGACGCCGGAGCCGCATCCGTGCAGATCTCGCCCGTTCCACTCGAGCACGGCGGCATGCTGGTGGTCTCCGGCCCGTTCTGAACGGATAGTTACATCGTGGCCGGATAGATGGTCAACCTCGCCCGATTCCTCAACCAGAGAAGTCAGATTTTCGGTCTTCCGGCGTCAGTCCGTGCCCAGGCTCTGCACGAGGCTCCCGGTGTTCGTGGGTCTGCTGGCGACGATCTCCATGGTCGTGGCATCGATGATGCCCCACCAGGGCACGCCGCCGCCGTTGATGTCGGAATTGAGGTAAGCGCAGAAGCCCAGGGAGTTGTCCTGGTCGTCCGTGAACCACCCGAAGTCGACTCCCAGGTCCTCGTAGAAGCTTTGCGACAGGGCGGTGGTCGGTTCGGGCGTGCCCCCGTCCCAGGCGAGGATCCAGATCCACTTCGTCCCGTAGGTCTCGAACTGGCTCTTGAGCGCAACCATCTCTGCGACACGCGCAGGACAGTTCGGTCAACTCAGGGTCGAGAAGAAGACGCCGATGGTCTGCACGTCCGGGTCGCACTGGAACGCGGCCATGTCGGCCTGGGCGAGCGAGGAGGTCTCACCGGCGCCCTTGATGCAGCCCGGCCACGTGGCCGGACCGGCGATCTGTCCCACCATGTCGAACGCGTACGGGCCTCCCGGGTACTCGCAGGGCGCCGGCTCGTCGACCGGCTCCACGACCGGGTCGTCCGCCGGCTCCACGACCGGATCCTCGCCAGGTGTCTCGGTGGTGATGTCCACGGTCGCATCCGGGTAGCCGCTCGGGTACTCCTGGTCGCACCCCGCGAGCAGTGCGAGGGCGACCGCCGCGAGGATTGGAGCCCAGGCCTTTCTTTCTTCTGCTAGCTTTCGCATCTTGCCTCTCCCTTGGTGCAATATTGGAAACATCTCTCAGTAATACTAGTGCCGGCGGGGCTCGATATTGGTCCACCTTAATTGGTCCGTATTTCCCGATTGAGCGTCGTCGACGTCATTTTCCTCACCTTTTCAACGTCGTTCACCCTTCGTTCATGCGTGCAACGGACTCCTGCTCCCGGGTTTCGAGTACGATGACAGGACATTTCTGGGACGGGGACCCTGACGGGGGACGGTCTGGGAGCTGTGGGGAGACACGCTCCTTGTGGTATAGACAGTCGGGATGTGACCGGCAGCAGCCCACACTTCGAGGTCCACGCCCGCGATGGCGAGGCGAGGCTCTCGGTCCTGACCACGCGCTCGGGCTCCGTGGACCTGCCCGCGTTCATGCCCGTGGGCACGGCGGCGGCGGTCAAGGCGCTGTCGCCGGCAGAGGTGCGGGAGGCCGGATTCGATCTCGTCCTCGCGAACACCTACCACCTGATGCTGCGCCCCTCCGTCGACGTGGTGGAGAGGGCCGGCGGGATCGCGCGGTTCATGTCCTGGCACGGGCCCGTGCTCACGGACTCGGGAGGCTACCAGGTCTTCAGCCTCGCCTCGCGGTGCAAGGTCAGCGAGGAGGGCGTGCGGTTCCAGTCCCATATCGACGGCGCGCCGCTGAGTCTCTCGCCGGAGGAGGCCTGCACCGTTCAGCACAGGCTGGGCACGGACGTGGCCATGGCGCTCGACGTGTGCCCGCCGGGCGGGGCCGGCGTTGACGAGATCGCCTCGGCCTGCTCCCGGACCACGCGCTGGCTCGATCGCGCCCTGGGCGCGAGGAGGGAGGGCGGGCCGCTGCTCTTCGGCATCGTGCAGGGCGGCGTGGACGAGGCGCGGCGTCTCGCCCATCTCGAGGAGGTGGCCTCGCGGCCCGTGGACGGCCTGGCCCTGGGTGGGCTGAGCGTGGGCGAGGACATGGACCTGACGCGCTCCATGGTCTCGCTCGCTGCCCCGCGCATGGACGCGGACAGGCCGCGCTACCTCATGGGCATGGGCACGCCCGAGGACATCCTGCACGCGGTCGGCTCCGGAATCGATCTCTTCGACTGCGTGCTTCCCACCCGCAACGCCCGCAACGGCCAGGTCTTCACCTCGCGCGGACGCTACTCCATCAAGTGGTCCTGCTGGCGCGAGGATCCCGATCCCCTCGACCCGGAGTGCGGGTGCCCCGTGTGCCGCACGTTCGACCGCCGCTACCTCAGGCACCTGTTCGTCGCGGGAGAGATGCTGAGCGCCAGGCTCCTGACCCTGCACAACCTCGCCTACTACGGCTCGTTCATGCGCTCGATCCGGGACGCGATCCGCGGGGGCCGGTTCGATCAGCTGCGCGGCGCGATGCTGGACGGCTACGCCGGCGGGCCGGGCGGGCAGCCGGACCGCGGCGGTGCCGGCTGACGGGCCTGCAGCGTGATTTGCCGGTATCATTGACGATTCAATCGATTCGTGGTCCATTGCACCCATCATGGGATTGTCCGATGGGCACGGGGCCGGGGGGGACGAGAAGCGTGGAGTAGACCGGAGTGGAGAGCAGCTCGCGTCCAGCCGCCGGAAGTAGCCGGATCCCGCATCCCAGCATCTTCCTTGCGCTCCTGATCGTGCTGTCGGCCTGCACCCGCCTCATCGATGTCGAGCGTGAGCACCCGAGGCCCGGAAAGCGCAACGTCATCCTCATCAGCATGGACACCCTGCGCGCGGATCACCTGAGCTCCTATGGCTATTTTCGCAGGACAAGCCCCCAGATCGACGCGCTGTCGGGGAATGGAACCCGGTTCGCCGACGCCATGAGCACCTCGGCCTGGACGACGCCGGTGCACGGATCCCTGTTCACGGGCCTCTACGCGGCCCAGCTCGGCTCCCTCAGGTACCATGGCGGCAAGAAGATGCATCTCCTCGCGCCCGAGGAGGACACGATCGCCGAGCTGCTGCGCGACGCGGGCTACGAGACCCAGGCCTTCACGGGAGGCGGGTTCGTCTCCAGGAAGCTCGGATTTGCTCAGGGCTTCACGCAGTACAGGGACAGGAAGAACCTCAAGGGCTACATCGACAAGCTCCTCGAGTGGCTCTCCTCGTACGACCAGGACGTGCCCTTCTTCCTGTTCGTGCACTTCTACGACACGCACAGGCCGTACATTGCCCCCGACAAGAAGTTCAAGGAGATGTTCAAGGGCGGCTACAAGGGAAACTTCCCCGTCCGCAAGGTCTGCTCCAAGAAGTACAGGCCGCTGAGCGACGAGGACCTGAGGTACGTGATCTCCCAGTACGACGGCGAGATCGCCCATGCCGACTACCAGCTCGGCAAGCTCTTCGCGCACCTGGACGAGCTCGGGCTGGCAAAGAACACGCTCGTCATCTTCCTGTCCGACCACGGGGACGAGTTCTTCGAGCACGGGGACTGCGATCACACGACGTCGGTCTACCAGGAGCTCGTCGGCGTTCCCCTGATCTTCACCGGACCGGGCATCCCCTCCGGCCGGGTCGTCAAGGCGCCGGTCTCCCTCATCGACGTTCCACCGACGATCCTCGATTACCTGAACGTGCAGGTGCCCGGGTCCATGGAGGGCACGAGTCTCATGCCGGTGATCGCCGGCGACGAGGAACCCTGCGCCTACCAGTTCTTCGAGACCAGCTTCTGGAAGAGGAAGAACGACATCCGGGGCGTGCGCGAGGGGCCATGGAAGATCGTGTTCAACTTCAAGGACATGGCCGTCGAAGAGGGATCTCATCACCGCCTTCAAGAAGTGGCGCAAGAAGATGAAGAAGCCGATCAGGAAGCCGAAGAAGGAACCGCAGACGACCGTTACCCCGGATCCCGAGCTCGAGGAGCATCTCAAGGCCCTTGGCTACGTGATGGGAGAATAGGACGCTGGAGATGGCCGAGGAAACACCGACATTCGAGAGCATGGGACTGGACGGGACCGTCCTCAGGGCCCTTGCGGACATGGGATTCAGCGAGCCCATGCAGGTCCAGACCACGTGCTACCCGCTCATCATGGACGGACGGGACATCACTGTGCAGTCCAGGACCGGCAGCGGGAAGACCGCGGCCTTCGCCATCCCGTTCGCCCAGAGCATCGTCAGCCCGGACCTCAATGCCGTCCAGGTGCTCGTCCTCGAGCCCACGCGCGAGCTCGCCATCCAGGTGGCCGCGGAGTGCGCGGAGGTGTGCGCCCACAGGAATCTCGAGGTGCTCCCGATCTACGGCGGTGCGCCCATCGGCCCCCAGATCGACCGGCTGAAGAAGGGTGTGCAGATCGTGGCGGGCACGCCGGGGCGGGTCCTGGACCACATGCGCCGCAAGACGCTGAGGACGGGCTCGATCGAGGTGCTGGTTCTCGACGAGGCGGACGAGATGCTGTCCATGGGATTTCTCGAGGACATCAAGGCCATCATCGACAGGCTTCCTGCGAGAAAGCAGACGCTGCTCTTCTCCGCCACGGTTCCGGACGACATCAAGAGGCTGGCATCGCGGTACATGGTCGACCCGGAGCACATCAGCCTCAGCGCGGACTACGTGGGCGTGCACGAGATCTCGCACACGTACTACCAGGTCTCGGGCATGATGCGCGTCAAGGATCTCATCAAGGTGCTGGAGATCGAGAAGGTCGAGTCGGCCATCATCTTCTGCAACACGCGCAAGGACACCACCGCGGTGGCGCGCTATCTCAAGAAGGCGGGGCTGGACGCGGAGGCCATCTCCAGCGACCTCAACCAGAGCCAGCGCGAGAGGGTCATGGAGAGGACGCGCTCGAAGAAGCTCCGCTTCCTCGTCGCCACGGACATCGCGGCGCGCGGGATCGACATCGACGATCTCTCGCACGTGATCAACTACACCTTCCCCACGTCGCCCGACGTCTACATCCACCGCACGGGCCGCACGGGACGTGCGGGCAAGACGGGCAAGGCCGTCTCGCTCGTGGGCCCGCAGGACGTCGGCCACTTCTACCAGCTCAAGCTCACCCACAGGCTCGACGACGGCAATGACGACCGCGCCTACCGCCTGCGTCGCCTGGATGAGGCGTGACCGGCGGCCGCTTCCAGACGGACGAGCAGCTCGCGCTCTCGCTCGCGGTGCAGGCGCTGGCCTGACGTGTCCGGGCCCGTGACGCAGCGCCTTGATCAGTCCGCGTAGCCGAGGATGTTGAAGAACACGTTGAACTCGAAGTCGCGGTACTCCATGAGCCCGACGCCGAACTCGCTGCCCGACCAGGCGATCGCGGGCTGGTAGCTCGAGGCGGCGTCGCCGTCCGGGATGAGCAGATCCTCCCCGACCGCGGACCCGTCGGCCGAGATCTGGGTGAAGAGGATGTCCGAGTAGCCGTGCCAGTAGGCGCGCACGATCGCGAACTCGTGCCCGGTCCAGGTGAGGAAGGGCTCGCGGTCGGACTGCATGTCGTCGGAGATCCGCACGTCCGATCCGAGCTTCTCGCCGTCCGGCGAGATGCGGGCGAAGTACACCTCGTCGTTGCCGTCGCGGTGGTCCGTCCATCCCACGCCGTACTGGTCACCAGCCCATGCAAGCGACGAGTCGACGGAGGTCCCGTCGGCATCGGTGATGCGGACGTCCGATCCCGTCTTCTCCCCGGCGGCTGAGACGCGGGCGAAGTAGATCTCGTGGCTCGCGCCGCGGTCGTCGTCCCAGCTCACGCCGTACCCTCCCGCCGCCCAGGCCAGGCTCGGGCGGGCCGAGGCGCCGCTCGAGTCCGTCAGCCTCGCGGCCGTGCCGGGCGTGGCGTCGGCGGCCACGAGCAGGAAGTAGATCTCCTGGTCGTCGTCACGGTCGTCCGACCAGGACACGGCGAACTCGACGTTGCCCCACACGAGCGAAGAGTCCACGGAGGCGCCGCTCGCGTCGGTGAGCCGCACGTCCCCGTCGACCTTGCTGCCGTCAGGGTCGATGAGCGCGAGGTAGATCTCCTCGTTTCCGTCGCGGTCATCGGTCCAGCTCAACCCGAACTGGCTGCCGGACCAGGCGAGCGAGGGGCCCACCGAGGCTCCCCCGTCGTCCGTGATCCGCACGACCCCGCCTGTCACCTCGGCCAGCGGCGAGAGCCGCACGAAGTAGATCTCCGCGTTGCCGTGGCGGTCGTCCACCCAGCTCATCGCGTACTGGCTCCCCGTCCACACAACGGTGAGCTCGTCGGACAGGCTGGCCGAGTCCGTGTCCGTGATCTGGGTGTCCGAGGGCTCGACCACCACGGTGCCTCCGTCCGGGGGAGGGTCCGCGACCACGTCCGGTCCCGCGTCGGGCCGTCCGCTCGTGTTGATCGTTCCGTTGCAGGCCAGGACGGGAAGGGCGGCGAGAATCAGGGCAAGTTCCCTCATGAGTGGCTCCTTTGGTCCCTATCTTGACCCAGTTCCGTCCCCTGGCCAACCCCTTCCAGCGCTCTAAGGGTTCGATCGGCTACAATCCCCACGGACAATCCCCAGACGGAGGACAGATCATGGCCGAACAACCGAACGACCGCACCGGTACGCTCCCCGCCTCGCAGGCGGTCATGCTCGCCGGCATGGCGAGCTACTCGGAGGGCTCCGTCGTCAGCAGGACGCTGACCGACAGCCCTGCCGGCACGATCACCCTCTTCGCCTTCGATGCCGGGCAGGGGCTCTCCGAGCACTCGGCGCCCTTCGACGCCTTCATCCAGGTGATCGAGGGCAGGGTCGAGCTGACGATCGGCGGCGAGAAGGTGGAGGCGTCGGCGGGCGAGGTCGTCCTCATGCCCGCGAACGTGCCTCACGCGGTCAAGGCGGTCGAGCGGTTCAAGATGCTGCTCGTCATGATCCGCGGTTAGGCGTCGGCAGGTCGAACGGCGTCTGCCTCTGCTCGCGGCGCACGTTCACCGGATCGGGATCGGCCGGCAGCTCGATGGTCGGATGGAGCTTCCTCCACCTCTCGCACAGGTCCTGTGCGCGGCCCGAGTACCGGCTCAGCTCGCAGATCCACTCGCCCAGTGCGTCCTCGCTGTCCGGGAAGTTGTCCATGTCGTCCTTGAGCCTCTCGAACGTCAGGAGGCCCTCGCGGAAGAACCGGAGCGTCAGCTTCCTCAACCCCGTGTCGTCGTCCTTGAGCGCCATGTTCACCTTCCCGGCAACATGGAAATTATGGAGTCAATTTACTTGGTGGTCAAGTCGACGGATGAGCAGGTGGTTACCCGATGGACTCGCACCGGGCCGTGAACGTGGACCAGTTGTTCTCCTCGTAGCACTCGAGCTCCACGTTCTCGCGGTCCACCACCACGTAGATGAGGTGGTCGCCGTCCGCGAGGGCCGGGTCCCAGGTGCAGGGCACGAGCTCGCACTCGCCCGCCGCGAGGGCGACCGTCGTGGCGCCCGCGCACACGAGGGTGCCGCCGTCTTCCGGGGCGTCGTCCAGGAAGAACTCCACGGTCATGCCGGCGCCGATGGGCGAGACGCCCCGGTTGCACACGTTGGTCGTGAGATCGATCGCCGGCGCGGACGGATCGCAGTCGGAGACGTAGTGGCCGCCGCCGGAGGTGAGATCCGGCGCATCCAGCGCCTCCAGGTCTCCCTGGACCTGCTGGCGGAAGTTGTTGAGATCCGGATCGGTCCAGTTCGCGCTCACGCCCGAGGCTGACGGGATCTCGCCCCGGTCGCCCACGTGCGTGACCGCATAGGGGTGCTGGTTCCAGATTGGCCTGGAGCCCACCCAGAGGTCCGAGGCGTCCGCATAGACTTGGATGCCGTGCGAGCGCGAGTGCGAGGCCGAGGGAAAGAGAGGGTCCGTCGAGGGGCAGACGATGGAGTGGTAGTCGTTCGTGCAGGTGATGAGCTCCGAGTTGAAGTCGCCGTCCACATCGGCCACGATCGGGTTCTCGTAGGTCGTGCCCGAGGAGCGCGCCTGGGAGAAGATCACCTCGCCCGTCAGACCCCGGTAGACGCGCATGAAGCACTCGTCTGCGTAGATGGCCTCGGCCGGACCGTCGCCCTCGAAGTCGAAGATGGACGAGCCGGTCACGTTGCTCGAGCCGTCCTGCGAGGCCTGGCTCCAGAGGATGCCGTCCGTGCGGCCCGACGCGCAGCCCGCCGGGTCGCCGCCGGGAACGCAGTCCAGATCGTAGACCGTGTAGGTGGACAGACCCGCGGCCGCGAACTCCACGCGGCCGTCACCGTCGAAGTCGCCCGCCGTGGGCGGGCCGCCCCTGCCGGCGCCGGGCTGGGGGTAGGGCCCGAAGACGATCGTGCCCTCGATGGTCTGCACCCTCACGTTGCCCGAGTAGACCACCGCGATCTCCGGTGCGGGGGTGACGGTGAGGCCCGTGAGCGGAAAGTCTCCGAAGTCCGCCACGGCCACCTGGCCGTGGGACAGGCCCGTGCCCGTGAAGTAGGTCTCGGCCACCAGGTCGCCAGCCGTGGCGTCCCACTCGTAGATGGCGTTGCCCTGCACGAGCTCCATGTTCCCGTCGAGGTCCACGTCGGCGACCACGGGGACGACTCCCACGCTGTAGACGGGGTAGCCGAACGTGTCGGAGAGGATGCACCCGTTGACGTCGTAGATCACGGCGCCGAAGACGATCTCGGGCGGCGACGTGCCGTCCATGTCGTGGATCGCCGCGCCTGCCCAGCGCGAGGCGCCGTACGTGTCGCTCGTCCGGCCCCCCGAGCCGTCACACCAGCCGGAGCGCCACAGCTGACGGTAGAGCCCCGTCGTCGAGTCATGGATGAACGCCACGAGTCCGCCGCCGCTCGCGGGTGCGATGATCTCGGGCCGCGAGTCGCCCATGAGGTTGCCAAGTGCCACGGACGCGGCGGCCACCGTCCTGTCGCCGGTGCCGGCGAGCGTCTGCTGCGGCGTGCACGTCTGGCCGTCGATGATGCGCAGCACGCCGTCCGACGCGTAGTTGGAGCCCGCGAACGTGGAGAAGACGATCGAGGGCCGGAGCGTGGTCGGGTCGTCGTCGAGGTTCAGGTCTGCCACCATGGGTGTGGCCATGACCTGCACGTGGGACGGCGCGGGGTCCCCGGACTCGGGGTCCGTGTACTCACACTGCAGGACCGGGTTGAACGGATCCACGCTCACGCCGCGCTCGCAGTCGTCGTCGTAGTCGCCGCAGGCCACGGACCCGAACGGGATGCACGCGCCCTCGCGGCAGCACGAGTCGTCGCTGCATCCGTCGTTGTCCACGCAGCCCGTGGTCAGGCCGCACTCCCCGTCCACGCACGTCTCGTCCGGTCCGCAGCACCCTGAGCCGCAGGGCGTGCCGCCGTCCTCGCACTCCACGTCCTCCACCACGTCCACGGGCGCATCGGCAGGATCGAACGGCACGTCCGTGCCGTCCTCCGCGTCGGCCTCGCCGTCCACGGGCACGCAGCGCCCGTCCACGCACTCCTGCCCATCCGGGCAGCTTCCCGGACCCGAGCAGGGTCTGCCCGTGGAGCTCTTCGTTCCTCCGCACGAGGCGAGCAGCAGGATGAGCAGGGCAATGATGCAATGTTTCATGTCGATTCCCCTCACCTGGAGAGTCTA
>JAFDER010000247.1 GCA_019310245.1 Deltaproteobacteria bacterium | reverse complement strand
CCACGTCGGTGAAGAACTGCAGGGGGATGGAGTCGAGAAGCTCCTCGTCGATCTTGTCGGTGATCCTGCGGCCTTCCTTGACGAAGAAGCTCGAGACCGTCCCCTGCACGAACGTTGTCGTGAAGCCGGCCCCGGTCATGCGCGCGAGGAGCGCGGAGGCCCGCCTCGGGTCGAGGAAGAAGTCGTCGTCCCATATCTGCAGCCTGCGCGCCGAGGAAGGCACCTCCTCGTCCGAGCCGTAGATCTCGACGAGCCTCGCCGAGTAGGCATCGAGGTCCCGCATCACGGCGTCGACGCTCCTGGCGCGCCACAGCTTCTTGTCCATCACGGAGCAGAACCGGCACGAGTAGATGCAGCCCCGCGACGTGGAGAGGGAGAGCCCGTGCTCCACGTTCTGCCTCTCGAAGAACGAGTAGTCCAGCTGCGATTCGTCCAGGTCCATCACGCGGTTCACGCTGTCCAGCCTCGCGGAGACCGTCGTCTCGCCGCAGCGCGCGATGACCCCCTCGAGACCCGCCAGCGCCTCCACGACCGGCTCCTCGTGCGCTGCGGCGACCGCCTCGACGATGCGCGGCAGGATCCGCTCGCCGTCGCCGCGCACGATGATGTCCACGTCTCCGAGATGCGCGAAGCAGTGCTCTGGCGTGACGGTGGGAAACACCCCGCCGCAGGCGATGAGCGCCCGGCTTCTCTGCCGGATGAACCTGGCGAGGTGCCGCACCTGGCCGAAGCTGCGCTCGAGGAGCGTCAGGCAGACGAGGTCCAGATCGGGGTGGGCCTCGAGCGCGCGCTCGAGCTCATCGACGTCATCGAGGAACTGGTCGGGGCTCAGCGGCGCGTCCACGTCGGGCGGGCGCGCGCACACGTCCTGCAACGGGATCTTGCCGTCCAGCAGGATCACCCGGACGCTGGCGGACAGGAGGGACGAGACGAGGTAGTGGACGCCCGGGTTGATCTGCCGGGCGTCGCCGGTGTCCACGTCCTTCGTGAAGATGTTCTTGAAGAGCAGGACCTTGGCCCTCGCCTCCCGCCGGCCGGCAGGAGGCTCCTTCCGCTCCTCGAGATGCTCCACCGAGCCCTCGACGAGCGAGAGCACGGCGCCTCGAAGGTCGGCGAGCGAGCCGTTCCTGGCCGCGAGCCAGCGGGCGGGCAGGACGAACGCGGGGCCGGACGAGCACTGGGGATCGCCGGAGGCCGCGGGGTCGACGGTGATGGCGATCCGCGCCCGGGCGCCCCTCCACTTCCCGGTCTCGCGCACCTTCTCCACGGCCAGGGAGAAGGCCTTCATGAGCCTCAGCTTTCCGGCCTCGGGAAGCGTCCCCTCCGGGCACCGGAGCAAGACAACGTGGGGAAAGCCCACCGGATCCCTGGCCAGGATCCGCCCGGAGCGTGCGTCCACGGGCGTCGAGAAGGGGAACGGGGCGTCGCACCTGACGAGCGTCGAGCCGCTCGGGTTGCGCTTCCCGATCACGAGCCCGCCGGCCCCCCTGGATTCAGTCGTCGACACCCTGTCTCCACCTCTGCCGCATCACTCTAACAGCGCATGCCGAGCAGATCCACGAGGGCGTCGAGCGCGGCCATCCGCTCCTCGTCCGGTCGATCGACGGCCTCGTCGGAGACGAGCGTGAGGTTGTAGTCGTCGCTGAACGCCATGCACGGCGCTTTCTCGTCCCGCCGGACCACCATGAACTCCATGACGTCGTCCCGGTCCTCGTGCGTGGCCAGGAGCATCACGCGATCCAGGTCTGCCTTCAGCCGCGTGACGCTCCATCCCGAGGCCAGCGCGGCTCCGCCCGCCTCGACCATGGTCTCCAGCCTCCTGGCGCTCTCGACCGCCCAGCGCGTGGGCGCCCTGCGGCCCACCATGGGCGAGTCCCCGTCCTTCCACCAGTCGCACACGACGGACCTGTTCCGCGTCAGGACCTGCACCTGGCCTCCCTGCTTCCTGAGCAGGGCGTTCACCACGGCCTTGCGACGCTCCATCTCCTCGGCGGCGATCTCGATGTCGGGCGTGCCGGGCCTGGGCTCGTAATCGTTGAAGTTCGCGTAGTCGAAGACGGACGCCAGGTCGATGGACGCCTCGAACTCCTCGGCGGTCTCCCCGGCGAACCCGAAGATGAAGTCCGTGGACACGATCATCCCGGGCGCGGCCTGCTTGAGCCTCGCGACGGCGTCCCTGACGTCCGCGACCGTGTAGCTCCTGTTCATGGCCTCGAGCACGCGGTCGCTCCCCGACTGGGCCGGCAGGACGATCCACGAGAACCTGTCCCGCTCGAAGACCGGCAGGAGCCCGTCCAGGTGGGCGATGAAGCGGGACGGCTCGAACGCCTCGGCGCTGAATCGCCCCTCCCCGCCCCCGCGCGTGAGCCTGTCGAGCAGCTGCACCACATCGACGCCCAGATCGCCCCCGTAGCTCGAGATGTCGTCGCCCACGAGGAAGACGTCACGGTGCCCGAGCTCGAGGCCCCTCTCCACCTCGGCGACCACCTGCTCGATGGGCTTGCTCGACACCGTGCCCTTCGCCTGGCGGATCACGCAGTAGGAGCAGGTGTTGAGGCAGCCCGTGCTCACGAGGACCTGGTAGAGGCCAAGGCGGGGGTCCCCGGAGGAGTAGCGGTCCTTGTAGAGGTTGCTCTGCACCTCGTCGAACTGCAAGACCGCGGACGCGAGCAGATCGTCGAACGTCCCGTGCTCCCCCGGGCCGATCATCACCCAGGCCGGCACTCCCTCGAGCGCCTCCTGCACGCGGCCCCGCTCGATCCTCGTCAGGCAGCCGGCGATGACGAGCGGGCTCGTTGGCGCCCTCTTGCGGATGGCGCGTATCGACCTCAGGGCCTGCTCGGAACGCGATGCGTTGAACCCGCAGGTGTTGATCACGCTGATCGCGGCCTCCTCGGGATGATCGCTGATCGTGCACCCGTTCTGCTCGAAGTAGTCGTGGATCTTCGCCGTGATCATCGCGGCGTAGGGGCAGCACGTGAAGGCCTGGTGCACGAACACGCGGGCGCCCGCGGGAACCTCGATCTTCCCCGCGGCGCCGCTCATCGCTCCCCCCCGTCCAGCCCCGCGAGGGCGAGGCAGATGTCCCGCGACGCTTCCTCCACGCCCGGGCCGCCGCCTCCGGGCGCCGGACAGAAGGCCATCGTCGCGCCGCTGGCCACGGGGCTCGAGAGGTCCGTCGCACGGAAGGCGTCGATGCACAGGCTCTCGCCCTGCCGGACGAACGTGATGCGCCGGCACGAGATGTCGGCCTGCTTCACCTCCTCGGCACCGCCGGTCTTCCTCCACGCACCGATGGCGGACGGACCGAGCCTTTCGAGAAGCCTCGCGACCTCCCGGCCCAGATCGAAGCTGCCGGGCGCCTCGACCGGCCGCTCCACTCCCTCCAGGAAGTCGTATCCGACGATCTCGAGCACGTCGCGCTCCAGATCGAGGCCCCGGGCCCACCCGATGACGGCGCGGTACTCATCGAAGCTCATCGTCGGCAGGTCCCGGACGACGTCCTGGTGGAGCGGATCGACGGTGATCCCCTGCTTCAGGCACTTCTTCCAGATGATGGTCCCCTTCGTGGCCAGGAGCGGGAAGATCGACACGCGGCACCCGAGGTCCAGGGCGTACGTGACGCGATCGCGGATCTTCTCCGCGCTGTCGCCGGGAACGCCGGTCATGAACTCCACGTACGGATCGCCGAGGGGTCCGAGCAGACGGATCGTCTCCTCGAACCTCTCCCGGTCGAACGGCTGGCGGCCCAGGGCGGCGAGCCCCGCGTCGTCCGTCGTCTGCAGCCCGACCATGAGCCTGCTCCAGCTCAGGCCGCTCATGGCCTCGACCTGCTCCGCGTCGAGGAGAGGCCACTGGATGAACGCGCTGAACGAGAGCTTCGCGCCGCCGACCGCATCCCTCAGGATCGAGCACAGGTCCACGAGCAGGTCCGTGGAGTGGTTGATGGACGCGTCGCAGATGAGCAGGCTCTCGAAGCCTCTGTCCACCGCCCAGGCCACGTCCGCCGCGATGTGCCCGGCGGAGAACCGCCTGAACGTGTGCTGGCTCCTCGGCCAGGCGCAGTACGTGCAGTGGTTCGGACAGCCCCGGGTCCACTCCATGTTCAGGTTTCCGCCGTTCGGGGTCAGGTTGACGAGGCCCTCCTGGAACGGAGAGCCGAGGTGGTCCAGGACCTTCTTCCTGTAGGTCGTCTTCCTTCCAGCGATCATGTCGCCGGCGCTGCGGCCGAAGAGGTTGCCGATGGAGGCGACGCGCTCCGGCGACGGCGGGTCCTCGCCGCCCAGCAGCCCGAGCAGGCCGGCGAACGCGATCTCCCCCTCGCCGGTCACGAGGTAGTCGATCTCGCCCACCTCCCGCATGAGCGTCCCCTCCTCGATCGATGCGTTGCTGCCGCCGACGACGATCGTGATCGACGCATCGGCCGCCCTGACGCGGCGGATCACCTCGAGGAACCGCGCGTAGCACCAGGGCTGGAGGGAGAAGCCGGCCACGGCCGGGGGATCCTCCAGGATGGTCTCCACGATCTCCTCGACGGAGTGCTCGAACCGGTCCGGCCGGTCCACCCTCCAGGCGACCTGCTCGAACTCGTAGCGCGACGCGAGGCTCCTCTTGCGCCGGCAGTGCGAGATGAGGAACGGGACGCCGAGCCCGAAGTTCATGCCCGCGTCGTACACGTTGGCGTGGTGCAGCTGCACGAGCGGCTTGCCCTGCCTCTTGATCGCCCTGCCCCCGCTCCAGAACGCCCGGCTCGCCGTCAGGCCGTGAGACGATCGCGCCGCTGCTTCCCGACCCCGCGCCAGCTGGTTCTCGGCGTACCGGGCGCCCCTGTACGTCTCCCTGGCGCTCGCGTCGCGCGTCTCGAAGACGTGGTAGTGGTGCTCGGGCCTCGGATCCAGGCCGAGCTTCCGCCTCCTCTTCCACAGGGCCGAGCCCGGGACGACCTGGAGGGGAAAGACCGTGACGTCGCACCCCAGGCTCTCGAGCCTGTCGAGCCTCCTGACGAGCTTGTCGTACGTGTCGCCCGGCAGTCCCGAGATGATCTGGGCCGCCGGCCGCGCGAACCGCGCGATGCGCTCCAGGACCCACTCGAAGCGGCTCCAGTCCAGCGGAGGCCTCCCCACGGCCTTCAGGCCCCGCGGGTCGTCCGTCTGCAGACCCATGATGAGGCCCTCGAACGGGACCGAGCGGAGGATCTCGAGCTGCTCCTCGTCCACGAGCTCGTGCCTGAGGTAGGCCGTGAACGTGACGTTCGTGCCGCGGCTGCCCGCGGCCATGGCCTCGCAGAGCGCGGCGAGCGTGTCGCGGTCCGCGTTGATGGTGGAGTTGTTGAGCGCGATCCTGCAGATGCCGTGCTCCACGGCGCAGGCGATGTCGTCGATGATCCGCTCCCGCGTTGCCAGCTTCATGGACCGCAGGGC
>JAFDER010000246.1 GCA_019310245.1 Deltaproteobacteria bacterium | reverse complement strand
TCTTGTTAGCTCGGGCTCCACGTTCTTGCGGATCGACGCCAGGAAGGACTCGCGGTCCTGGTTGATCTGCTCGATCGTGAGCGAGGCGACGGTCAGACGGAGCTGGCCAAAGATGATCTCCCGGGCCATTCCCTCGATCTCGTCGGACGGCAGGTTGAGGAGCCTCTCGGCCGCGTTCTGCATGATCGACGGCTCAACCGAGATGCCCACCGTGAAGGTTGAGGGCACGTTGATCCGGATGTTCTGCAGCGAGAGCGCGTTCTGGAGCGGGATGTTGATCGTGATGGGGGTGAGGCTCAGGAACGAGTAGTCCTGGATGAGTGGCCAGATGAGAGTGCCACCGCCGTGGATGCATCTCGCGCTCTCACCCTCCCCGACCTTGCCGAAGACGACGAGGATCTTGTCCGAGGGGCATCGCCTGTACCGATTTGCCAGGTAGAGCGCGAAGGACACGAACAGGATCACGAAGGCCACGACGGGAACGACCCAGTAGGTCATCTCGAGCGCGGCCTGTGCAAGTACTGCTGGAATCATGGTGGTCTCCTGATGAGCAGATAGGTCTGTTTGAGCTCCCCCGCCGTCAGACCTTCTTGACGACGAGCACGTTGCCGCTGACCACGTCGACCACCTTCACCCTGGCATCCGTGGAAATCTCGGTCTTGTCCTCGCTGACCGCATTGAAGACCTTGAGCCGGCCCTGCACGGCGACGCGCGCCTTCCCCGTGTCGCCCTCGGGAATCCTGAGGTACACGGTCCCCTCCTGGCCGATGGCGTTCCTGAGGTTCATCGTGCCGCTGTGCTGCAGCTTGCCGAACACCCGGAAGAGCCTGTCCACGATCCACACCGACGCCACGCCGGCGGCGATCCCGCCTCCGAGCGCAACGAGGGCATGCAGGCCGCTGCCCCGGCTCATGGCCAGGCCGACCAGGCCGAACATCATGAAGAAGGCCGTGATGCCCTGGAGGGACAGGAGCCTGAAGGCGGCGTCCGAATCGCCTCCATCGGCATGCCCATCGGCGTCGACGTGCACGTCCACTTCCGCACCTCCGCCGTCGACGTGAACGTCCACGTCCGTGTCGCCGTCGCTGCCCATGAACATCAGCACGACCCGCACCAGGAAGAGCAGACCTCCCACCACGGCGCAGATCAGGAAGACCTTGTCGACGGCGCTCAGGCCCACGAACCATTCGACCATGCTCCACTCCTCTTCGCGGCCAACCTGCGGAAATGGCGTTTCCTCGTACTGGCAAGGGATGAGATCCGGATGAGCCCTTCCCCCTGCAGGCGAAGACTATTCCCGAGCTCCGGGCCGCGTCAAGGGAGGCCCGGCGTTGGAAAACGCGCGGCCGTGCGATAAGGTGACGGCCGGAGCATGCGTGGGATCTCGTGCATGGTGCTGTGCGCCGCGATCGCTTCGGGGTGCAACAGAGCGAGCAGCAGGGAGGAGTGCGCCCCGGCCGTCCAGCCCGCACCCGACAACCTGAGCGCGCGGCCCCTGGGGGTGCGCGGCGTGGAGCTGGGCTGGAGGGACCGCTCGGAGAACCTGGCGTGGTTCGCGGTCGAGAGGCGCGACCCGGACCGGGAGGAGTTCGCACGCGTGGGCCTCAGGCCTCCGGGAGTGACGACGTGGGAGGACTGGGGGCTCGAGCCCGACTCGACCTACCGCTACAGGGTGCGCGCCGTGAGCGAGGGAGGCGCGTCCCCGCCGTCCGATCCCATCGACGTCCAGACCCTGCCGACGCGCGTGCCCGAACCCAGGGTCGAGGTCTTCGACGCCAGCGCCGTGTCGCCGGGCGTGACGCTGTTCAACGTGGAGGACTACCACGACGTGGCGAGCGTGGCCGTGGTCATGGCCGTGGACGAGGCCGGGCAGGTGGTCTGGCACCTCGAGCACACGGGACAGTTCGTGAGCGAGACCGATGTCTTCCCCGGCGGCGACATCCTGGCGCAGGTGGGCCCCGTGTTCTCGCGGATCGACCGCAAGGGAGATCTGGTGGACTACATGGAAGAGCACTTCCTGCACCACGACGTGGACGTCCTGCCCTGGGGGAACCTGCTGGCCATCACCTCGAAGGAGCACAGGGGGCCGTACCCCCTGCCCGAGAAGATCAGGCTTACGGATTTCTACTCCAGGGACGACATCATCGAGATCGACCCGGAGACGGGCGAGATCGTCTGGCGCATCGCCTTCGACGGATACATCGGCACGGACGAGATCTGCCCGGCCTGCATCCATGTCGAGGTCGTGGGCGGGCGGGACTGGATCCACCTCAACGCCCTGGACTACGACCTCGAGGAGGAGGCGCTCTACGTCTCGGTGCGCAACCTCAACCGCATCTACAAGCTCGGCTACCCGGAGGGGGACGTCGAGTGGATCATGGGCGACGGCGGAGACTTCGGCGAGGGGCTGTTCACCCACCAGCACAACCCCTACCGGATCGCGCCGGGCAGGATGATCCTCTTCGACAACGGTTTGCACCCCGACCCCTTCGAGCCGGACAGGAGCCGGGTCATCGAGATTGAGTACGACCCGGAGGCGCGCGAGGCGCGCATCGTGTGGGAGTACTCCGGACCGCCCGCGTTCTACTCCGAGGCGCAGGGCGACGCCTCGCTCCTCGCGAACGGCAACATCCTCGTGGTCGACAGCGCGGGACCGCGGATCGTCGAGATCACGCGCGAGGGGCTGCCCGTGTGGGAGCTCACCATGCCGAAACCGTACGTGTTCTACAAGGCACACAGGATCGAGAACTTCCCGTGAGACGGGGGAGAGGTTTCTGATATAGTCATCTCGCCATGGACAAGCCCGTGCAGGTGAAGTCGACGAGCTGGATGCCGACGGCCGTCGCGGTGCTCGCCGCGGTGGTGCTCGTGCAGGTGCTCCTTCTCTCGAAGATCTGGTGCGCCTCGGGCCGCCTGGACGACCGGCTTGCCGGCGTGGAGGAATCCCTGGAGGAGCTCGAGGGGGCGGCGGAGCTGGCCGAGGCCCTCGTGGAGTCGCAGGAGGAGCTCGAGGACCAGGTGGACGCCATCCGCGCCTCCACCGTTTACTCGTCCGGGAAGCTCAGCACGCTCGACACCAAGGTCGATCACGACATGGGAGACCTCGCGTCCACCCTCGCGGGCCTGTTCCCGCAGATCGAGACGCTCGTCGACCAGAAGGTCGAGGAGAAGCTGGGAGGCACGGGGAAGGCGGCCCGGCCCCGGTTCAAGTCGATGGATGCCCTGGCCGAGGACCTGGCGCTCAATCAGTACCAGAAGCAGAAGACGGGCGAGATCTTCAACCAGGCCAAGTACGAGGCGTTCGAGGTGGTGAACCAGCCGCGCGAGGACGGAACGTCCATCGTGCAGGAGCTCAGGGACACCGTCATGAGCTCGAGCAAGCCGCACAAGGACGGGATGAAGGTCCTCATGAAGCTCATGGTCGAGAACGTGCCCGGCACCGACGAGACCTACTTCTCGAGGCTGACGAAGATCCGCGAGGACGCGATCGACGAGGCGGGCGAGAACATGTCCCCCGAACAGGCCGCCAAGCTCGGGTCCATGAGCGTCAACGCCTACGCGGTCGAAACGGGATACAACCCGCTGACGGACTTCTTCAAAGACGCGATGGGCGGGGAGTAGAAGCCCGCATGAAGGACGGCGAGAGGAAACCGCCGCCCTTCCGTGCGTACATGGTCCCGGCGTCCCTCGCCGCTGTGCTGCTGCTTCACATCGCGCTCGTTCTGTACTTCGAACCGACGGACATCATCCTCGGCCCTGACCCGCTGTCGCACCGCGACTTCCACACGCACGCCGAGCAGGCCTGGCGGGTCAGCGAGGCGCTCGACGGGTGGGGCAAGAGCTGGGCGTACGACGTGCAGCTGCTCGCCGGCTACCCGAACGGCACCGTGTTCGACGCGGACAACAAGGCGTGGGAGCTGTGGACGTACGTGCTCTGGAAGGCGGGCCTCGAGAGGGGCACGGCCTTCAACCTGTTCGTCCTGCTGGCGCACCTCCTGCTCCCCATCGTCGTGGTCGCCTCCGCGCGCCTCTTCCGCCTGAGGTGGTGGACGTGCACGGCCGCCGTGCTGCTCGCCTCGCTCATGTGGTTCTTCGACTCGCTCGTGCACACGTGCTGGTGGATCGGGATGCAGGCGTTCGCGATCGCGGGATACCTGTTCCTCCTTCCCCTGGCACTGATGCACCGGTACGTCGAGGAAGGCGGCTGGTGGCGCGCCGCGCTCATGGGCGCGCTCCTGGCGGCCGGGCACCTCGTCCACCCCTACATCTTCATCGTGCTCGCCCTGCCCATGCTGGCGATCTACATCCGCGGCTTCAAGCGCATGGACAGGATCCGGCACGCCGGCATCTGGGCCGCCGCCGCCTTCACGATCGCCGCGAACGCGTACTGGATCATCGTCGCCTTCCAGTTCTGGCACTACGTGCTCGACTCCGGATTCTTCGGTTCGAGCACGCTCTCGTACATCGTCTCGGACTACCTGGGGCTGCTGCGCGACCCCACGATCACGGGCAACATGGAGAACAGGACCGCCTTCCGGGTCCTCGTCATCGGCATGGCCGCGACCTCTCTCGTCATCTGGAGGAACAAGAAGGACTCCCGCTTCCTGCCCTTCGCGCTGGGGCTGGGCGGCCTGGCCGCCCTCGTGTACCTGGGCGGCTACTTCTGGATCACCCAGCAGGTCCAGCCCTACCGCTTCCTGCAGCCCCTCGCGTTCATGGCCGTGATCCCCGCGGCCTGGTTCGTCGAGGAGGCGTGGACCTCGAACGCCCTGCGCCGGCTGCCGAAACTGGCCTACGCCGCAGCCGGCCTCGTCGCCCTCGTCGCCCTGCCCTACCTCGCGCGCGACGTGCTCTACTTCATGCCGGACCTGGGGCCCGGCACGCCAACGCTCGAGGAGCGCAAGCCCGTGGGCGAGCGCATGGGCCCCGAGGCGGCCACGCAGAAGCACGGCCCGCCCTACCGGAGGCAGGGCCAGCGCAGGGATCAGGTCGAGCTTGCCGCGTGGCTCGAGGAGAACTTCGACGGCAGCGGACGGATCCTGGTCGAGAACCCGAGCCTGGGCGAGTTCCTCGCGTGGCGCACGGACTTCGAGATCCTGGGCGGCTTCCACATGCGCAACATGGCCCACACCGCCGCGCACTTCTTCCGCAGGCACCCGGCCGGCAACGTGTCGGACAGGACGCTCGAGCGCTACCTCAAGGACTACGCCGTCGCCGTCGTCATCGTGACGAGCAAGATCCCCGCGTTCGAGTCTGGAGCTACCTGCAGGAAGGGACCGGCCGCGTGAAGGCCTCCATGAACCGCATCGAGGTGACGGGCTCCGACCCGAACAGCGACCTCGTGCTCCGCTACCACTGGCTCGAGACGCTCGTGTGCACGCCGGACTGCTCCATCACCCGCGAGCCCGTGCTGGACGACTCCGTGGGATTCATCCGCATCCCGGCCCCGCACCCCGCCGACGTCGTCGTGGAGAACGGCTACTAAAGCTGGTTCTCGAGCGACCTAGGCTGCCGGCGAGCTCGACCGAGCACGGAAGCCTGCAGCGGTTGCACCTGCGCAGGCCCGACGAGACCTTCTCGAACAGGTCGGAGTCGTAGACCTCGACCGGATCGAACTGCGAGTGGTGACCCCAGCTGAACAGCGGGTTGCCCTCTGGATCCTCGCAGGAGTACACGTTGCCCTCGTGGTCGAGGTGGATGGCGATGCGTCCGAAGTTGCAGCTGAAGGGCCGCGAGCCTCCCATGATGTCGAGGACCCTGTCCGGGTTGCGGATCGGGTAGCCGCGCGACTTGAGCTCGGCCACGCGGTCGAACACGTCGCGCAGGGCCTCGCGCGAGGGAAGCGTCCCGTCGTTGTACGTGCCGATGAGCGAGACGGGGAAGTACTCGATGCTCACGCCCATGTCCCGGGCGAAGGCGGCCAGGTCGTCGATCTGGTGCAGGTTGCGCGAGTGGACGGTGGCCCAGATCTTCACGTCGCAGCGATCGAAGCGGTGCGCGGCCTCGATGCTGCGCACCACCCTGTCGAACAGCCCCCGGACGCCGCGCATCTCGTCGTGGACATCGCCGAGCCCGTCGAGCGAGCACAGGAGCACGTCGAGGTGGGGCACGATGCGGTCGGCCTTGCGGTAGAGGGAGTTGCAGTTCGAGCACATGGACGTGCGCAGCCCCATGCCCTTGGCCATGGCGAGGATGTCGGGCAGGTCGCGCCTGAGCGTGGGCTCGCCGCCCCACAGGGTCAGCACGACGCTCCCGGCCCTGCGGAACTTCACGAGGATCTGCTCGATCTCGGCGAGCGAGAGCTCGGTCGCGGAGCTCGAGGGCAGCTTCCAGCGGCTGCAGATCTCGCAGCGCAGGTCGCAGCGGGCGGTGGGCTTGAGGTACAGGAGGAAGGGCCGGGGCTTCATCCACGCGCCGATCGCCACCTCCCTGGTCAGCCGGACGATGTCGCTTACCGCCATGTCACGAACCCCGGTGCGCGGACTCCCTTCTGGACGCCGGTGAGCATAGGGCATGCGACGGAGGGTGTCACCCGCAACCATGCAGGCCTCGGGAATACCTCGCCCTTCGACGAGCCGTTCGACGGGCTCACGACAAGGGCAACGGAAGGGGGTGCGGCGGGGCTCCAGGGTCGGACATGCCTGTCACGTCGTCGTCAGCCGGCGGCGGATCGGGAGCCGGTGAGACCTCCACCGGCTCCTCGAAGGGCTCGATCACGACCGGGCCCGGAGGCACGTGCAGCGTGACGAAGTCGCCCTCCCAGTCGATCCCCGCGGCGTGGCCGCCGAACCCGGGCTGGCACCGGTACGTGAGGCCGTCCTCGCCCATCATGGGCAGGCCGTCCCACGTGGCGGTGAGGTTGATGATCGCGTTGGCCCCGAGCTTCACGGCCGTGGCCTGGAGCGCCATCAGGGCCTTGAGGGTCGCCGTCTCGCAGTCCTTGCCGCGGGCGCGCTCGAAGCCGCGCACGACGAAGGTGGTGAGCTCCGGAGGCTCCTCGCCGGCGTAGTACAGGGCGATGGACTCGTCGAGGTTCTTCATCGCCCTGTAGCTCGAGTCGTAGTGGACGATGGGGAAGGACGGAGGCTCGGGCGGCGGACCGCAGGATGAGGCGAGCAGGACCAGGAGGGGAGCGAGACGGAGGGTCACTTCCACCCCCGCCAGGTCACGGGGTCCACGTCCCCGAGGAACTCGAACCAGTAGGCGAGCGCCCGGTGCTCGCCGAAGGGCGCGTAGCGCCTCTCGACCGCCTTGACCGAGGGTCTGCGGCCGCGGTGGTACTTGTCGCCGATGTAGCGCAGGACGAGCGAGTCCACGGCGAGCTCGTCCGTGCGGTGGTGGAGGCACGCGAGGTAGCGCGCCGTCACGGGGCCGATCCCGGGCAGCGAGCGAAAGAAGGCGCGCATGTCCACGCCGCTCATCGAGGGGTCGAGATCCAGATCGACGGCGCCGCCCGTCACCTTGCGGCAGAACTCGAGGATCGACCTGTGGCGGTAGCCCACGCGGGCTGTGTCCACGAGGTGATCCGCACCGGCCTCGATGATCTCCTGCGGCGTGGGAAAGCAGCGCAGGGACGCGCCCGGCGCCTTCGGCGCGATCCCGGACAGGAGGTGGACGCAGCGCACCGCCTGCTTCCACTGGATGTTCGTGCCGCAGATCGAGATCACGACGTCGGCGAAGAGATCCGGGCATCGCAGGAGCCGGCCGGCGCGGGCGCGGGGCACCCACCCGAGGGGCTCGTAGGACCGGCACACGTCGTAGAAGGACCGCAGATCGCGGTCGAAGTCGAGGGCCCGGGCGACCGCCCGCCCGGCCTGCCTCCTGAGGGAGGCCGGGGACCTGCGGGACCGCGTCCGGAGCACGAGATCCAGGACCGGCTTCCGCGTGGGCTGGGCGACGGACACGTGCATGAGAGGAGGCCTGAGGGCGATGTCCAGCCTCCTGCTCTCGTGATCCCAGCAAAACGGCGGCACCTGGTGGAAGCCGTGTCCGAGCACGGTCGACGCGAGATCGAAGGGAGACGGCGCCCGGAGGGTCCAGCGAAGGTCCATGCAGTCACATTATCGCGGCACGGCCGCGAGTGGTAGGCCGGTGCGCGGCGCTGTTCAGGCACGGGTGGATCTGCTAGCTTACACGACCCATGCGGGGCACCGAACGCGCGACCATTGCGGGATTGACCCTGGTCTCGACCCTCACGCTGACCTACGAGGTGATCCAGATCCGGATCTTCTCCTACGCCCTGCAGCCCGTGGTCGCCTTCATGGCCATCGCCATCGCCATGCT
>JAFDER010000245.1 GCA_019310245.1 Deltaproteobacteria bacterium | reverse complement strand
CGAGGCCGAATCCCTTCAGGAGCTTCACCTTGACGTGCTCCTGCTTGATCTCGCTCACCCTGACGAGCAGGAGGCTGCGCAGGCTCTCGTCTTCGAGGAGCATGCTCGAGACGACGTCGTGCGTCTCGAGCTTGGCCAGGACGTTCTCGGCGATGCGGTCCTTGAGGAGGACGAGACCCGCCTGGGCCGCCATCCCGGCGAGCGAGGACGCCTTGCCCGTCGTCATGCCCTGGGACGCGAGGGCCTTCGCGAACAGGGCACCGAGCGATGTCGGGTCCACGCTTCCCATGGCCCTGAGGAACGCGTCGGTTCCGATCGTGGCCGCCACGTGCGTCTTGAACGCGTCCAGACAGCTTCCCGGGGCCCCCGAGATCTTCTCGAGCCTTTGCTGCGTGAGGGCGAAATGGTGCGGGTGAGAGACATCGAGGAGCAGGTTCACGAGGCAGGGCGGGTAAGTCGGTCCCTGGGCGGCGCACTGCGCGGGCGTGCACTCGATGGTGTAGCCGGGAGTCATCGCCGGCTCCTGCTGGGGGATGAAGGGCTCTGGCCTGGGCTCGAGAAGACCCGGTGCCGGCGTGATCGTCATGGCTTCCTCCGTGGCATGGACCTGCATCGCCGCGGCAGGCCTGGATGTTTCCCCCTGCGAGGTGCAAGCCTTGCACCTCGGCTCGTGCAAGGATGGCATTCCGGCAGTCGGTTCCGGGCCCGCCGCCCAGGATTTTCAAGGGCTTACATGCTACCCTCTACCCTGGCACGGCCGTTGCATTGCTATGGGGCGGGGGCAGCAAGAAAACCGCAAAGGAGTGAGCCATGAACAAGGCATCGACACACCGGATGATCATGATGGTCGCGGCAGCGGCAGCCGTCTCGCTTGCGCTTGGCAGTGCCCCGGCGTTCGCCAAGGGCAAGAAGGCCGGACAGGGCAAGGGCATGTCGTGGAAGGGCCACGGAGGGCATGGAGGCGGCTCCTTCAAGCACCTGCTCCGGGCGCTCATGGTCCACGCTGACGAGCTGGGGCTGTCAGCGTACCAGAAGAGCGAGATCGAGGAGAAGGTGAAGGCCTGCCGCGAGGAAGTCGTTCCGCTGAAGAAGGAGGCGATGGCCCTGCGCCAGGAGATGATCGTCCTCCTCAAGGCCAAGAAGATCGACAAGAAGAAGATCAAGGCCAAGCACAAGCAGATCCAGGCCCTGCACGTGGAGATCTCGGAGAAGAAGATGGATGCGGCCGTGGAGGTGCTCGAGCTCCTGAGCGCCGATCAGCGGGCCGAGTTCTTCGAGATGGTCGGAAAGTGCAAGGGCAAGGGCAAGGGCAAGGGCAAGTGCAAGGGCAAGGGCAAGTCCTGGTAGTCTACTCGAGGATCTCCACCAGCTTCGCGCCGAACTCCTTCGCCGCACCGGGACCGTTTCCCGTCACCACCACCCCATCCACCGTGACCGTCTCGCCCGTGTACGTGGCGCCGCCCTCCTCGAGCGCGTTCCTCGCCTTCTCCGCGTCGTAAGCCGTGGCCTTCAGCCCATCGAGGATGCCGGCCCTGGCGAGGATGCCCGGCGCGAGGCAGATCGCGCCGATCACGAGGCCCTCGTCGTCGGAGGCCCTGGCGAACTCGAGCACGTCCTCGTCATCGTAGAAGGCCGCCGATCCGCTTCCGCCGACGAACACCGCGATATCGAAGTCGTCCGCGTCGAGATCCTCGACGAGCTCGTCCGGGGTCACCTCGGTCCCCATCATCCCCTTGCAGCCCTCCGTGCTCGTCGAGGCCACCGTCACCGCCACTCCTGCTTCCTCGAGGGCCTTCTTCGGCTCGGCGAGCTCATCGTCCTGGAAGTCCTTGCAGGCGATGATCATCACCGCCTTCTTGCCAGCCGTCACCGGCTTCTCCTCGGTCTCCTCCGTCTCCTCGGCTTCCTCGCCCTCCGGTTCCCCGGCCGGTTCCCCGACTTCCTCCTGCTCCCCGGCCTCCTTGCCCTCCGGCCCGGCAGGCTCGGCCTTGGGTTTGCACCCGCTCGAGAGCGGCCATGCGAGGGCCGCGGTCAGCACCGTGATGAGGATCGTTCTGTTCATGACTCGTGCCTCCTTCTGTCGTGCGGAGCGTCAGTCAAGCCTGCGGATGATCAGCAGGACGAGGACGATGAGGGCCGCCGAGCCGATCCCCACGGCCCCCATGATCCTGTACCTGCTGATGCGCCGTCTCCTGTCCATCTGCTCGACGTCGCCGAGCGTTTCTCTTGCCAGTTCCAGCTCGGGGTCGAGCTCCAGGGCCCTGCGTAGCGGGTGTGCGTCCGGGGCGCCCTCCTCGATCGCGGTGAGTCCATCGATGAGGTGGAGCCGTGCACGGATCGCATCCGAATGCGTTGCTCCCCCGTCCAGCCTCTCGGCCACCTTGAACATGAGCGCCGCATCGTCCAGGTCGCCCGACGTCATGAGCTGCGATCCGTAGGCCATGTATCCAGGCACCATCTCCGCGCGGAGGCCGTAGAGTGGCTGCTCCGCGAGAATCCTGCGGAAGGCCTTCTCCATCTCCTCGAGCTTGCCCGTCCTGGCGAGCTCGAGGCCCTTGTTCATCCTGTCGTTCAGAGGCGCCATTCTCTCGGTGTCCTGGAGCGCGAACAGCTCCTCCGCGATGGTCTCGGCCTTCCAGTCGGGATCGGGCATCTCGCCGGTGTACTCCTTGTACTCCTTCTTCAGAGTCCAGAGGGCGAGCTGTCCGTAGGCGAGGATGGCCTCCCGGGCGGCCTCACGCACCTGGTCCATGTCCGAGTTGATGAACGAGATCGCCGGCTCGAGCGCGTCGATGTTCCTGTGATCTCCGAAGGCATCGAGCACCTCGATGAGGATCCTGTGGTCCTTGACCTGGACCTGCTGGCCCGGCCTCTCCATCTTCATGTCGGCCAGGGCCGTGGACACGACCCTGGCCACGTGCTCGTCCTTGCTGTTCTGCCTGCGGACCAGGGCGGGGATGGCCTTCGCGCCCAGCCACTTGATGATCTGGTAGATCTCCTTCCGGAAGGCCGCCTCGTGCGCGGGCGCGTGGTCCAGGACGGAGCCGATCGTGTCCGTGGTTCCCATGTTCGCGAGGGCACCCAGAAGGGTCAGGATCTCGACGGCGTCCCTCCATCCGTGAGGGTAGTTGTCGTTGCGCTTCGAGATGAGCATCTCGAGGAACGCGGGGGGCTCTGCGGTCGGCAGATCCTTGATCTTGACCTTCTTGCCGCGGTCCTCGAGGTCCTTGATCGTCGCTTCCTTGAGCTTCTTGCGCAGGCCGGTGAGGACGAGCCTCATGTTCTCTGGCTTGGCGCCGTAGGCGCTCCCCAGCCTCTCGACGACGTCTCCGGCACTGGCCTTGCCAAGCCCGGTGATCTCCAGCGCCGCGCTCCAGCGCTTCTCCGCATCGTCTGCCTTGAGCTGCTTGCACAGGAAGGCGAGCTCGTTCTCCGTGATCGCGTCGCCCGGCTGCTCGGCGAGCGAGCCCGCGGCGATGCTCGCGAGGGCCGCGAGTCCCAGCAGGGCGACCGCCCGCTCAGTACGTGATCTCGAATTCATGGAAGCTGCCGGTGGGTTTCTGCCAGGACTCCTCCACGTCGTGGACGATGGCCGATGGGGGGCCCTTGTGACAGAAGGTCTTGAGCTGCCTGAGGACGCTCTCCGGCCCCTCCGCGATCACGTGGACGGCGCCGTTCGGTTCGTTTCGCACCATCCCCACCACGCCGAACGCCCGCGCGGCCCTGCGGGTCTCGGCGCGGAAGAAGACGCCCTGCACCCGCCCGTGGATGCGCATCTCGAGCCGCCGCATCTTGCCCTCGGTCATGAAACCCTGAGTATCACGCTCATTCCACGGGGGTCAAGGAAGGTGCCCGCTTGACACATCTCGGCCTGACGGTGATCCTCGCGGCGTGTCGGGTCCCGTCTCCAAGCTCAGGTTCCATCCGCCGGAGCCGCCCTTCCACGTGGTGCTCGTGGAGCCCGAGATCCCCCAGAACACGGGCTCCATCGGACGGTTGTGCGCGGCCACGGGCAGCCTCCTGCATCTCGTGGGTCGCCTTGGATTCGACATCTCGGAGAAGGCCGTGCGCAGGGCGGGCATGGACTACTGGCGCAACCTGTCCGTATCCACGCATCCCGACCTCGCGTCCTGCCTGCGGGAGATCCGGCCTCCCACCCTGTTCCTGCTCTCCTCGAAGGCGGATCGCTCGTATCTCGAGGCTCCCTGGGTTGCGGGAGCGGCGCTCGTGTTCGGCTCGGAGAGCACGGGCCTGACAGACGCGATCCTCGAGGCGCATCCAGGGTCCGTGTTCGGGATCCCCCCGGCCAGCGGGATCCGGTCGCTCAACCTCGCAAATGCGGCGTCCGTGGTCCTCTACGAGGCCCTCCGGAAGATGGGCTCGTTCGAGGCTCCCTTCTGCGAGTGATCAGTCGAGGATGATGCGTCCGGCGGGGCCGTCGAGGACCTCGCCGATGACGGCCGCGCTGGCATCGCCTGCAGACCGCATGGCCTCGGCGCACTCCCCGGCCCTGTGGGAGGGCAGGGACACGAGCAGGCCTCCCGAGGTCTGGGCGTCATGGAGCAGGTCGACGAGCGGCGGCGGCATGGATGAAGCGCCGTCCACGTGGCAGGAGAAGTGCTTCGCGTTCCTCTTCGTGCCGCCCGGGACGAGACCGGACTTCGCGGCCTCGGGCGCGCTCTCGAGGAACGGGATGGAGGCCGTGTCGATGCGCAGCGCCACTCCGGACGCCTTCGCCATCTCCCGCGCATGACCCACGAGCCCGAATCCCGTGATGTCCGTCGCGCCGTGCGCACCGTGCGCCACGGCCGCCTCTCCGGCCCAGCGGTTGAGGCGGCTCATCGAGTCCGTCATGGCCGCGATCATGCCGTCCGTCGCCTTGCCGCGCTTCAGGGCGGTGGCGAGGATCCCCGTGCCGAGGGGCTTCGAGAGCACGATCCGGTCGCCCGGCCTCGCTCCCGCGTTCGTGAGGATGCGCTCGGGATGCACCACTCCCGTGACGGCCAGGCCGTACTTGATGTCCGGGTCGTCGACGGAGTGTCCTCCCACGAGCAGCGCGTCGGCCTCCTTTATCTTGTCGAGTCCGCCCCTCAGGATCTCGCGGAGGATCGGGATCTCGCTGCCGGCAGGAAAGCAGACGATGTTCATGGCGCTCAGGGGCGTGCCGCCCATCGCGTACACGTCGCTCAGGGCATTCGCTGCGGCGATCCGTCCGAAGGTGAAGGGATCGTCCACCACGGGGGAGAAGAAGTCGAGGGTGTGAATGAGCGCCGTGTCCTCGTTCAGCCTCACCACGCCGGCGTCGTCGGCCATGTCGATGCCGACGAGCAGATCGGGGTGAGGCTCGATCTCGAGCCCCTCGAGCGCAGCTTCCAGGTCGCCCGGACCCAGCTTCGACGCTCAACCCGCCGCGCGCGCACGTTCGGTCAGGCGCTTGATGGCGTCTCC
>JAFDER010000244.1 GCA_019310245.1 Deltaproteobacteria bacterium | reverse complement strand
ATGATCGGATTCCCCTCCAGGGGTTCGCGCATGAACAGCTCCTGGAGAGCTTTCATCGATACACCTTGATAGGAGGGATGCCCGAGGTCGTGGACCGCTATGCGGGCACAGGTGACGTTTCGGTTCTCTCCAGGATCCACGACAGCCTGATGGCCGGGTACAAGGATGACGTGGCCCGGTACGCCCGCAACGCCACGATGAGAGCGGTGATCCGTCACTGCATCGAGTGCGCCCCCCTCGAGGCCGGTCAGAGAATCACGTTCGAGGGCTTCGGCCGCTCCCGGTACAGGAGCAGGGAGGTGGGGGACGCCATGCGCACGCTCGAGCGTGCGATGCTCCTGACGCTCCTGCGGCCGACGACCTCGACCCGTCTGCCCCTGCACCCGGACCGACGGAAGCGGCCCCGGCTGCAGTTCCTCGACACCGGGCTGCTCAACCACGCCGCCGGACTGACGGGTCGGTACTTCGAGCGCAAAGATCTGCACGGGATCCATCGCGGGATCGTCGCCGAGCACGTGGTGGGTCAGGAGCTCCTGGCCCGAAGGACCGACGCTCTCCTCTTCTGGGTTCGTGAGAAGTCCCAGTCCAGTGCCGAGGTGGATTTCCTGATCCGGCACGGTGCCACGCCGGTGCCCGTGGAAGTCAAGTCGGGGACCCGGGGAACTCTGCGCTCGCTTCACCAGTTCATGGAGATGTCGGGTCTCGGATTCGCTGTCAGGCTGTGGTCAGGCGGATTGCAGGTCGAAGCCATGCAGACTCCGGGCGGAGCCCGTTTCCACCTCCTGAGCATGCCCTACTATCTCGCCGGTCTTCTCGACGAGTACGTCGACTGGGCGATGTCGGATGCGGGCATCGGGCGGTGACCTCATGATGCTCTTGCTCATTCCTGGACGACTGCGTCCAGGAGGGATCGGCAGCGGTCATCCAGATGCTTCGTGCCCACCTTCGAGCTCAGCTCGCTGATTCTTCTTTTCATCTCCTCGTCGATGGGAGGAGACATCCTCGTACGCTCCAGAAACATCTCGAGAGCGCGGAGGCGTCCCTCGACGGCCTGGTCCGGGTGCCCGAGCAGGGCCAGGATCTCTGCCTCCTCCTCGGCGAGCCTCGCGTACATCTCGACCTTCTCGGGCTCGACGATGATGTCGACGGCGCTCTCCGCATCCAGTGAATCGATGAGAGGCAGTGATGAACCGAACAGCTGGTCGGCCGTCTCCTGCACGGCATCGAGGGCTTCGTCTGGTTTGCCCTGGGCCTTGAGATCGATGAGCCTGCGCAAGGACTCCGCGAAGGCCTCGAGCAAGCGCATGATGTAGTCTTTCTGGGTTATCGACAACGCTTCAGTCTACCACGGCGTCCTGGCCACACCCTCCATGGCAGATGCCTGAGCTAGATCTCGAGGCAGTAGACCGGGACGGTGCTCGTGTGGCTCGAGCAGGAGCCGCTGGTATTGCCGAACCACTGTCGAGCGCCGGTCAGGACGCTCACGCTGTAGGCGAAACCCTCCGTGGCGCTACTCGACGTGCTCGTCCACCCGTTGCAGGTGAAGGAGGCCGTACCCGCGGTTGTCGGATTGTTCGCACCCACGAACACCCGCCATGTCTCGGTCGAGCCGTCCGCCTTGATGCTCGGGGGGTGGATCAAGTCCGAGGTGGTCAGAGCCGTGAAGTGATCGGCCACCCGCAGACCGTCGACGCGCACGATCGGGGTCGTCCCGCCGGAAAAGCGCGAGGCGGCCGTGGTCCCGCTGCTGGCCAGGAACGCAAGGAAGCTCCTGCCCGACAGCGCGCCATACGTGGATGCGTCGGAGGCGCACAGCGCGTCGGCTCCGGACAGGCCGCTGGTGACGTTGAAGTCGCCGGTCGAGACGAAGATGATGCGCCCGCTCTCCGTGAAATCGGACATGTCGAGCGGCGTCGTGTGATCGACCTGGAAGCAGTAGATGTGCAGCAGCTCGTCACAATAGGTGGCGGTGCCGCGGTCCAGCCACTCGGCGGTCACGTTCGAGAATCCGTACCTCGCCGTGTCCGTCGTGCTCGCCGAGGTCCACGCGCCGCAGTCCGTGTGCCACGTCGAGTAGGTCCCCGTGTTGTTGGAGGCGCTCCACACCGACTTCACCCCGACGTTCGAGCCGTCTGTCGTGATCCATAACGGCGCGAGAAGCCCATCGCTGTAGCTGAAGATCTCGGACGGCAGGTCACCGACCGGACGCCCGTCGGGACGGACCCATCCACGCGCCGACCCGAGGCGTGTCGAGGCGTGCGTGGTCGTAGTCGAGAGGATCGCCCGGTAGGTGCCGCCGATGCCCGCGCTCGCTGCCCAGCCCCGGCAGAGCGTGTCCGCACCGCTGAGCCCGCCCATCATAGCGTTCGTCGGGACCGGACTGATGAAGGCGACGTTGTATATCTTGGGCCCGAACGTCGCCGTGACTGTCATCGCCGCCGTGAGCGTCACGACACACGAGCCCGTGCCGCTGCACCCGCCGCCCGACCAGCCCGTGAACACAGAGCCCGAGCCCGCCGCGGCCGTGAGCGTGACGGCGGTGCCGTGGCTGTAGGCTTCGGAGCAGTCCGTGCCGCACGAGATGCCCGCAGGTGTGGAGGTTACCGATCCGCTGCCTGACCCGGCGCGGGTCACCGTGAGCACGTACCGGTTGAGCGTGAACGTAGCCGTGACGGTCATCGCCGCCGTGAGCGTCACGACGCACGAGCCCGTGCCGCTGCACCCGCCGCCCGACCAGCCCGAGAACGTCGAGCCCGTGCTTGCCGCGGCCGTGAGCGTGACGCCGGTGCCGTGGTCGTAGGTCTCGGAGCAGTCCGTGCCGCACGAGATGCCCGCCGGGCTGGAGGTTACCGCTCCGCTGCCCGTCCCGGCGCGGGTCACCGTGAGCGCGTACCGGTTGAGCGTGAACGTCGCCGTGACGGTCGTCGCCGACATGAGCGTCACGACGCACGTGCCCGTGCCGCTGCACCCGCCTCCCGACCAGCCCGAGAACGTCGAGCCCGTGCTCGCCGCGGCCGTGAGCGTGACGCCGGTGCCGTGGTCGTATGTTTCGGAGCAGTCCGTGCCGCACGAGATGCCCGTCGGGCTGGAGGTCACCGTTCCGCTGCCCGTCCCGGCGCGGGTCACCGTGAGCGCGTACCGGCCGAGCGTGAACGTCGCCGTGACGGTCGTCGCCGCCGTGAGCGTCACGACGCACGTGCCCGTGCCGCTGCACCCGCCGCCCGACCAGCCCGTGAACGTCGCGCCCGTGTCCGGCGCGGCGGCCAACGTGACCACCGTACCATCCAGGTAGTCCTCGGTGCAGTCGCTGCCGCAGTCGATGCCCGCAGGTGTGGAGGTGACCGTTCCCAACCCCACGACGGATACCGTCAGGGTGAAGTAGTCGGGCGCGGTGTCGACGCCGACGTCGTCACCCGTGTCGGGATGGACGTCATCGACCACGTCGACGCCAACGTCGTCAACCATGTCGGGATGGACGTCATCGATCACGTCGACATCGACACCCATGTCGTTTTCCATGTCGACGTTGATATCGTCGTTCACGTCGACATCGACATCCTCATCGCCGTCCTCGGCGGAGAAATTGGTGCTGCAAGATGCCAGGATGATGCCTGCAAGGCAAACTATTTGAAGTCGCATGTCGCCTCCGTGTCCAAAAATAATCTTTGAATAGTACTTGATTCACTCGGACAGTCAAAGGTGTGAGAGGATTCGGCGTTCTGCCGCGAAAGGCGGATGCTCCCCCGCTTGCCGGTGCCCGTCTCTACCAGGGGAGGGTGCCGATGTGTTTGCCGGAGGCGGAGTCGCACATCATCAGGATGAGCAGGACAGGAGCAGGGCTGGAACGATGAGCAGGGTGCATCTCATTCTGAGCACCGCACAGTGACCGGAAGGTCCACGTCGGTGAAGGTGGAGTGGGCGTCCACGATCACGCCGTCCGTGATCCGGGCCTCGAAGTCCGTGATGGTCGTCACTGTTGTCAGGTCGATGCTCGTGGTCGTTCCATCCCTGACCCACGCGCAAGTGCCCGAGAACGCTCCATCGAGGCTCATCCGGGCCACGAGCACGTCCGTCAGTGTGGAGCTGGTGTGTGATGTGCTGTGCCTACCAACGATGACGATGCCGTCCTCGTGCATGGCCGCCACGCCACTCCCGTCGTTGTGCTCACCGCCGACCTCTCTTTGCCAGTCGATCCCACCGTCGGGATCCAGCGAGGCCAGCCAGAGCTCGTAGAGATATTCCTCGGCCGGGTCGTGGCGTGTCCGACCGGAGACGATGAACCCGCCGTCAGCGCGAGGCAGGATGCCGTACGCACTCGTGCAGAACCCCGAGCCGTATGACTTCTCCCAGACGATGGATCCGGAGGGCCTCATCTTGACGAGCCACGCGCCGCCGCAGCTCTCGGACGTTGCTCCGGCCGTGCCGCCGAGAATCAGGTGATCGTCCACGTATGCCAGGCTCGTTGCCGTGCGCTGGTCGTCGATGTCCCCGCTACCGAGCGATTTCTGCCAGAGGATGCGTCCGGTGGCATCCAGGCTCACGAGCCACGTGACGTGTGCATCGGAGATGGAACGTGTAAAGGTCGCCATGTAAATCGTGCCGTCCGGTGCTTCAACGAGGTTGGTGGGGCTGTAGAAGTACTCGCTCGAGAATCCGCCCATGCACTCCTGCCAGACGATGTTCGCACCGGAATCGAGCTTCACGAGCCACAGGTCGAAGTCGAACGAGCGGGCCCAGGACTCGGTCATCGCCGCGACGAGGATTCCACCGTCCCGGGTCTCGATGACGGCGGAGCTCGCGTCGTGTCCCGGGCCTCCGAGCGCCTTCTGCCAGAGCAGGGTACCGCATGCATCGAGCTTCGCGAGCCAGATGTCGAGGCCGCCGATCGCGCCCTCCTGCGTGGTGCCGGCGAGCAGCAGGCCATGGTCGAGGAGCGGGAGGGCGGAATGGGGGACTTGGCCTTCCGCGTCCGTGGAGCTGCTGATGACGTCCTCCCAGATCGTCTGTTCGAGCACGGCTCCCGTCCCGTCGATCTCGACAAGCAGGAACCTCCCAGGATGGCCGGAGAATTGAGACACTGACACGAAGATGCGGCCGTGATGACCCACGGCGACGTGCTTCGTGTGCTCGTACTCCTCACTGCCGATCGTGAGTACCCAGTGGGACGTGTCGATGACGGCATCTTCGTCCACCGTGCAGTCCGGGAGAGGCTCGAAGCCGGCATCCGTCGCCTCCTCGACGGAGTCAAGCTCGGTGATGTCGACAACGGGCTCCGGGAGGGGATCGATGGCGGGCTCGGTCGGGACCTCCACGTCCGGTTCCGATGCGGAGTCGGCCTCTGCGTCCGGCCTGCCGGTGAGAATCGAGTCGCTGCACCCCGAGCAGGCGTTGAGCAGGGTGAGCGGAATGATGAGGGCGAGTCGCCACATGGTGTGAAACGCCCGGCAGTTGCGAGCATGCACCG
>JAFDER010000243.1 GCA_019310245.1 Deltaproteobacteria bacterium | reverse complement strand
TGCCCGTCTGGGCCAGCGCCGACCAGCCGAGCAGCAGTGCAAGTGTCCATGTGACGGCCGTCATGGGTTCACTTCCTTTCTTCTCCTGCCTCCTACCCCTTGGACGCCCGGGGTGCAAGGCGGATTCATACTGGCAAACCCTCTCCGGCAGGTCTATATTTCGAGGTGGAATGACGCCTGCCGTCGTGATGCATCTGACCTGGGGAGCCGTGAGGAGCCTGGCGCTCGGCGCCTGGCGCGTCGGCCGGGGACGCGACGCGTTCGTGGCCGCATTCGCGCCCGAGGGACTCACGCCGTTCGACGAGCAAGGCCGCGGGGTGGCCGTGATGATGGGAGGCTGCCTGGGCTGCGGCGCCTGCGAGGACCTCGCACGCTCTCCCAGGGCCGTGCTCGAAGCCGTGCGCGGCCTCGACCACCTCGAGGATGTCGAGGACCGCGTCAGGGCGCTCGCCGGCCTGCTGCCGGAGGAGATCCAGAAGCTCGAGCGCGCGTGCCCGGCGTCCATTCCCTTCGGCCGCATCTCGAGCGCGCTCGGCCGGATGCTTGACAGGAGCTCGAACCTGGACTAAAAAACGCCGTTTACCGGCAATAATGCTGGAAGATCTGGGAAGACATGGCAAATCATCCATCCGCAAAGAAGAGAAACCGGCAGACGGTCAAGCGCCGCCTCCGCAACAGGGTCACCCGAGGCCACATGCGCACGGCCATCAAGGCCGCGTACAAGGCGATCGGGGAAGGCAAGAAGGATCAGACCGGCGCGCTGACAAAAGAGGCCGTCCGGCTCATCGATCGCGCTTACAGCAAGGGCGTCATCAAGCGCAACACCGCATCACACCTCATCTCGAAGCTCACCCGCCAGACGGGTGCTTGATCGTACGCACCGCGCTCTGCGTCCTCCTGCTCGCCCCGCTCGCAACATCATGCAAGATCCCTCTTGGATCCACGGGCTCGAACGCGTTCGTCCAGGCGACGGGAGCTGACAGGTCCTGCACGCTCGACGAGCACTGCCCGCCGGGTTCCAGGTGCTGCATGGGCCGGTGCGCCACGTGCTGCTCTGACCTCGACTGCGAGGACATGTCGCAGTGCCAGCCGGGACAGTGCTGGGACGGCCTCTGCCAGCACGACAGGCCCTTCTCCTCGCCGGACCTGTCCGGAGCGGTCGAGGTCCCGCAGAACGTGCGAGGCCTCCTGGGAATGGGCTCCCTCGTGGTCCTGCAGCTGTCCCGGACGATCCTCGTCGCCGACCTGAGGATCGCGGGATCTGCGCGCTTCATCTCCTCGCTGTCGTTTCCCGGCACCCTGCTCGGCATCGAAGCGAGCCCTCCGCTCGTCCTTGCCATGGTCGAGACGCCGGGCGAGGTCGACCCCAGGATCCACGTGGTCGACCTATCGATCCCGCGCTTTCCGCGCACCCTGGTCGTGCTCAGGCTCGATGGCCTCCGGGCAGCGGATCTTGACGCGACTCTCCTCGCCGCGGTCTCTCCGGGCATGATCCACCTCGTTGACGTCTCGACCCCCGGGAACCCGGCCGTCCTGTCCAGGCTGCACGTCGATTGCCCCGACCCCGTCGACGTGGAGGTCTCCGGCGCCGATGCGGTGGTGGCGTGCGGCGCGGCCGGGCACGTTCTCGTGGATCTCGACGACCCGAGAAGCCCCACCGTCGCGGCCAGCGGGCAGGAGGCTGCCCTGCAGGTGCACGGCGCACAAGGCAGCTGGCTGCTCCTCGGCGAGGATGCGAGCGACGCCTCGCTCATGACGGTGACCGGAGACGCACCACCGGCCTTCACGCCCGTGGACGCCACCGCATTCCTGGATTTCGACGGAACGCACCTCCTGACGTCGACCTCCCTGATGACGTCGTCGGGCAAGGACCGCGTTCCGGTAGCGGGAGGTGTGGCCGCGGGCAAGCTCGCCGGAGGCAGGATCTACCTCGCGCGAGGGAGCGAGGACGGAGGCCTCGAGATCGACATCGAACGCCTGAAGGATGCACATCTGGTGCTCGAGGCGTCCATGCCGCTCGACCCGTTCGTGCCCCTCGCGGACGCGGCATTCTCGGGCCAAAGGGCGGTGCTCGCGGGAAAGGGCGGAGGCATCCTCATCGTCGATGCGGCGGATCCCGGCTCGCCCCGCGTCGACCACTCCTTCGTCCACGAGGCGGAGATCGTCTCCGTGGCATGGACGGGGCCGGAGGAGATCGCCGTGGCCGATGCGGACGGACGCCTCGTCCTGCTCGACTACTCGGTGCGCTCGGCCCCGCCGAAGACAAGGACCGCGGACCGGGCCGTGGACGCACAATCGAGGATCGTGGACATGGAGCCCGCGGGAGGTGTCCTCGCGATCACGGGTGCGAACGGCCTGCTCGAGTCGATCGAGCACCAGGGGGTGGACGTGCCATACGTCGCCTCGACCATCACGCTCGCAGGCACTTCCTCGATCGAAGCCATCGCACCGGGCATCATGCTGGTCTCGAGCACCGATGACGATGGTCAGTCCGTGATCCAGTCCGTTGCCCTTGCGCCCGACGGCTCACCTGCCGGACCGGTCTGCGGACCCTGGAAGCAGCCCGGCTCCCTGGCGGCCACGGACGGTGAGAGGGTCTTCGATGCGGTCGGTGACGATCTCAGGGTCAGGCCGCTCGAAGAGGGCGCACCCGCGGGGGATCCGTCCTGGGTCCGGGCCATCTCGCCCGGTGCACTGCTCTGGCACGAGCAGAGGCTGTGGGCCACCGGGCCGGGCGGGCTCGTGGTCATCGCGGCCGGGCTCGAGGTCGAGCAGGCGACCGGCCCGCTGCCGCACCTGCCCCCATCCGGCCGTCTGAGGCCGCTCGAAGGTGGAATCGCCCTGGTCACGGACACGGGGGCGTTCATGGCCGAGACGAGCCTGCCTCCCGTGCACATCGCCGAGCGGCGGCTCCTCGAGGACGTCCCGCCGGCGCAAGGCCTCGTGCGCGGCAAGGACGTCCTGCATCTTGCAGCAGGATCGTCCGTGCGAGTCATGGACGGCGAGCAGATCCAGCTCGAGGGAACCGTCTCGGCGCTCGACCATGCGGCCGGGCTGCTCCTGGCCTCCCTGGGGCGCGACGGGCTTGCCGTCCTCGTCCCGGGGCAGGCGCCCGCGTACGTGAAGGTCGTCGCGCTGGATGCCGCCGCCGTCCCGGACGGGGCCTGCGTGGCGGCCGGAGAGGACGGGCTCGCGGTCATCGACCTCTCGGATCCCCTGCAGCCGGCAATCTCGCAGGTGTTCGCCGAGGCCGGCATCGTGACCGAGGTGGCGGTCCTGGGTCTGAACTGCTACGCGATGCAGGCCGGCGGCGGCATCACGATCGCGAGCCTCGTGGATCCGATGACCCCCAAGCTCGTCGGCAGGCTCGAGGCCGGAGAGGACCTCTCGCCCAGGCACCTTTGGTCGGCAGGCGGCGGCCTCGTCGTGTCCGAGGGCCGCCGTCTCGTCTTCCTGGACGTGGCCGAGCCCCCCGCCGCGCGGGTGCGAAGCTCCATCCTGATGGACGGCGTGGTCGAGGGCTTCACGCTGGACGACGGACTCGCCGCCGCGTCGGGCTCCCTGACCTGGTTCATCGACATGACAGGCGACGAGCCCGCGCTCGAGGGCAGCTACGACGGACCCTGGGAGCCGGACGCCGTGCTCCTCGAGGGGGATCGACTCCTCGGCCTGGGTCAGGGGGCGCTCTGGACCCTGGACCTGTCCTGCCTCAGGTGACGAGGCAGACCACGTCCTAGTACCAGGGAGATGCGGGGCGCTCGGCCGCCGGGGAACTTTATGGCGGCCTCGACCCCGCACCTCCCCGGCACAGGATGGCCCCGCCCTTGGACGCAGATGGGGTCTGACCCCACACTCTGCCGTCGAAGGATCCCGGAGATGCGGGGCAAGTTGACGACCTGGAGGATGCCTGTCACCGTAGGAGAGGGAGGCAGACATGATGAGACGGGCACTGGTGATCGTGGCAGTCCTCACGCTGCCCGCATGGGGATGCGGGGGTGGCGGAGGCACGACCGGGGACGCGGACGCGGACGCCGTGGACGGGGGCCACGAGGTGGACGCGACGCTGGACCCCTCGACCGACCCGGAAGACGATCCATCGGCAGAACCAGCAGAGGATCCGGTGGACGTTCCGGACGACGCTGACGATGACTCCACCACCGACCCCTTGTCCGATCCCGTGGTCGACCCGACGTCGGACGCCCCGGACGTGGTGGCCGACGGACGCTGCCCCGCGATGAGGGCCGCGTTCACGAGCGTGGAGAGCTGGGTGATCTGCTGGATGGGCACGGGCACGGCGGTGAGCTTCACGCTGCAGTACGACAGCCCCACCTCGGCCTGCTCGTTCACGAACGTGACCGTGACCGGAGGCTCGCTGGACGTGGTCTCGAGTGCGACGTCGATCATGACCTGGGGCACCACCGCTTCGACCTCGGGCTTCTCGGGAACCGTGCCTGCCGGAGGAACCGCGAGCGCGACCTACCTCGCCAACGACACGACCCTCGACTCCAGCGCACACGACGGGGCGAGCGTGACCGTGACCGTGGAAGTGAGCTACGACACGCCCTACTCGACGGAAGCGCTGACCATCACGAGCAGGACGACCACCCACACCTGCGTCTACTGATCTACTTGTGGTACGGCTCGCCGCGGATGATGGTGAACGCGCGGTAGATCTGCTCGAGCAGCAGCAGTCTTGCGAGCCTGTGCGGGAGGGTCATGGGCGACAGGGAGAGCCGCTCGTGCACCAGCGCATCCACCCCGGCGGGTAGCCCGTCCGCGCCTCCGACCAGGAAGGCCACGCGCTGGTGGCGTGCGAGCAGCACCTCCAGTCGACGGGCGAAGCCCCGGGAGTCCATCGCCTCGCCGCCCGGGTCGAGCGCCACGACGTGCGTGCCGGGCGAGCAGGAACGCTTCAGGCGATCGAGCAGGGCGCGGTCCGTGCGGCCCTCGACCTCCACGAGCCCGGCGCTGACGTGTCTCGAGATCCTGTCGAGATAGTCTTCACAGAGATGGGCGATGCGGCGATCGCGACACCTGCCAACGGCCAGAACGGCGAGCTTCAGTTCTCGGTCTCCGAGGGGACCGGCATGCGGTCCGCATCCAGCCAGAGGCCGTCGAGATCATAGGTCTGCCTCGTGTCGCGGAAGAACACGTGGAGGATCACGGAGCCGTAGTCCATCAGGACCCAGTTGCCCTCGCTCTCGCCCTCGATGCCGAACGGGATGATGCGCTTCTTCTTGAGCCTGTGCTCCACCTCGTCTGCGATGTTCTTGACCTGCCGCTCCGAGCCGCCCGAGCACACCACCAGATAGTCCGTGTAGTCGACCTTGGTGGCGACGTCGATGATGACGACTTCCTCGGCCTTCTTGTCCATCGCAACTTCGGCGATCATCAGCGCCAGCGTCTTGCTCTCGATTACTCTTGCCACCTCGAGCGTTCCGTCTCCTGCTCCCGGACCATTCCGAGA
>JAFDER010000242.1 GCA_019310245.1 Deltaproteobacteria bacterium | reverse complement strand
GGGGGTCACGGCCGTCCTGCGCGACGACCCGTCGGACGAGGTGGACGCGGTCACCGAGTTCATCGACTACATCGAGCCCAGCACGGTCGGCGGATATCCGGATCCGCGGGATCCTTCGAAGATCTGCGTGAGCGGTCTCGAGGTCGCGGACCTTCACGAGCCACTCGACGATCGCCCCGATGCGTTCACGTCGGCTCCCGCGAACACGTCCGTCTGCTTCGACATCCACGTGAAGCAGAACTGGACGGTCCCGTTGTGTGAGGACCCGCGGACGTTCCTGTGCGAGGTCGACCTCGTCGGTGACGGAGGCGAGGTCATCGACACGCTGAGGGTCTACTTCCTCGTCCCCCCCGGTTGGGGCGACTGTCCATAGAGGTGCGCATGAGGACAACATTCACAGCGCTCCTTGCCCTGGCCCTGGCGGGCTGTGACCCGGGCGGCCAGGACGAGGACGTGACCGACCTGTGCCCCTCGGGCCACGAGCAGGACGGCGACGAGGACAGCATCTCCGACGCGGACGAGGGCTGCAACGAGCCGGACGGGGCAATCGACACCGACGGCGACACCATCCCCGACTACCAGGACGAGGACAGCGACGGCGACGGACTGTCCGACGGGCTGGAAGCCGGTGACACCGACATTGCGACGCCGCCCGTGGACTCGGACGGCGACGGCACGCCCGACTTCCGCGATCTGGACAGTGACGACAACGGCATACCAGACGAGGTGGAGGGATGGGGCGATCCGGACCGCGACGGGGCCCACGACTACGCGGATAGTGACAACGACGGGGACTATCTCTCCGATGTCGACGAGATCGGAGACCCGTCCGACCCCACGGACTTCGACGGCGACGGGATCCCCGACTACAACGACGTCGACTCCGACGATGACACGATCCCGGACGTGTACGAGCGGGACATCGACACGGACGGGGACGGCATCACCGACCACCACGACCTGGACACGGACGGGGACGGCATCCCGGACGCGGACGAGGCCGGCGACGACGACCTGGGCACGGCTCCGGTGGACACGGACGAAGACGGCACGGCGGACTACCGCGACCTCGACTCCGACAACGACGGGCTCCCCGATGCTATGGAGATCGAGAACGGCACCGACCCGACGATCCCCGACTCGGACGGCGACGGCGTGTCGGACTTCGTCGAGGTGGCGATGGGGAGCGATCCGCTCGACGACACATCCGACCCGCGGAGTCTGGGAGTCGTCTTCGTCGAGTTCTACATCGCGCCCGGAACGACCGAGGACCTGATCAGGGCCCCCGAGCCGATGATGGACAGCGCCGTTCTCGTGACGGGCTCCTCCGGGCCCATGGAGGTCACGTTCGCACTGCGCGACGATCCATCCGACTCCGTGGACACGGTCGACAGGTTCATCGACACCGTCGAGGCCAGCACGACGGGGGGGGTTCCGGATCCCAGGGATCCGACGAGGATCTGCGCGAGCGGCCTCGAGGTCGCGGACCTTCACGAGCCGCCGGACTGGCGATCCGACACCTTCGTATCGGTTCCCGCGGACACGGCCGTCTGCTTCGACGTCAACGTGAGCTACAACTGGCACGTTGCGTCCTGCGAGGAGCCACAGACGTTCCTGTGCGAGATCGATCTCGTCGGGGATGGAGGCGTGGTCCTGGACACGCAGAGGCTCTACTTCCTCGTTCCCCCCGGCGAGGGCCCCTGTCCGTGAGATCGGTGCTCGCAGCGCTCCTGGTCCTCGCCCTGGCGGGCTGCGACTCGCAGGGCATCTCGCCTGTGGGTGACGCGGGGACGGACGATGGCCCGCTGGCGGGTGATGCGGACGGGGACGGCATCACGGACGAGGACGAGGGACGCGCGGAGGGCGTGGACACCGACGGCGACACGCTCCCCGACTACAGGGACACGGACAGCGACAATGACATCATCTCCGACCAGATCGAGGCCGGCGATTCGGACATCACCACGCCGCCCATCGACTCGGACGGGGACGGCACTCCCGACTTCCGCGACCTGGACAGCGACGGCAACGGCATCCTCGACGAGGACGAGGGGAGTCTCGACTCGAACGGTGACGGGACCCGCGACTTCGCCGACGATGACAACGACGGGGACCTGACGGATGACGTCGAGGAGATCGGTGGCACGCCTTCCGCTCCGAGGGACACGGACGGGGACGGCATCCCCGACTACATGGACCTCGACTCGGACGGCGATACGATCTCCGATCTTCACGAGCATGACGGGGATACGGATTTCGACAGGATCCCCGACCGGCTCGACCTCGACTCCGACGGGGACGGTATCCCGGACGCCGAGGAGGCGGGGGACGCGGATCTCGGGACCCGGCCCAGGGACACCGACGGGGACCTCCTGCCGGACTTCCGCGACCGGGACAGCGACGACGACGGCCTGAGGGACGAGTGGGAGCTCGAGAACGGGCTCGATCCCTACAGCGATGACACGGACGGGGACGGCATCCACGACCTCGTCGAGGTGGAGGCCGGCTCGGATCCCCTCGATTCGACGGACAGTCCGCAGGACAGGGGAGACCTGGTGTTCGTCATGGAGTATGACTCCTGGGATCCCCCCGATCCGGATCCCGTGATGGACCACATCGTCTTCTCCCACATGTCGGGGGCAACGACCAGCCTCACGGTCGAGCTCGTGGACGACCCGGCGGACCGCACGGACGCGCCCGGGGAGTTCGTGGACCGGGTCGAGGCCGCGAGCACATCCGGCGTGGAGGACCCCCTGCATCCCGGACGTCTCTGCGCGGGCGGGCTGGAGCACGTGGATCGTGAGGCGCCGATCGACGGTGTGCCGGACACGTACCTGTCGGTCCCCGTCGACACGACGGTCTGCTTCGACGTGCACGTCATGCCGAACAACACCGTCGCCTTCCAGCACGAGCCCCGACTCCACAGGTGCTGGGCGAACATCAGGGGAGACGGAGAAGTGCTCGACACGCGGACGATCTGGTTTCTCGTCCCGCCGGGAAGCGACTGGGAACCCTAGTCGAGGTAGCGGGCGATGGCCGCGTCGATCTTCGCGGCCGAGGCGGGGGTCGGCATGGAGAGGGGGGCGCGGATGACGGGGCGGATGAGGCCCATCTTCGCGAGGGCGTGCTTCACGGGGCCGGGGTTCGACTCCACGAACATGGCGCGGTAGAGGGACATGAGCGAGGCCTGGAGCTCGAGGGCCCTTGACGTGTCGCCCGAGGTCCAGGCGTCGTAGACGGCCACCATGCCCGCGGGATCGATGTTGGCAGAGGTGGCCGTGATCCCGGAGCCTCCGCAGGCCAGGAGGGGCAGGAAGGTGAAGTCGTCGCCCGAGAGGATCGAGATCTTCTCGCCCATGTCCCGGTGGATCTCGATGACGCGGGCCATGTCCGCCGTGGCCTCCTTGATCGCCACGGCGAGGGGGTTGTCCACGATGCGGGCGAGGACGTCGGGGGTGAGGTCGCAGGCCGTGCGCGAGGGCACGTTGTAGATGACGAGCGGGATCTCGACCTGGCGCATGATCTCGTTGTAGTACTCGGCGAGGCCGTCGGGCGTGGGCTTGTTGTAGTAGGGGGTGACGACCAGGGCGCCGTCCAGGCCGCACTCCCTGGCCATGTGCAGGCAGCGCACCGTGCCGTGCAGGCTGTTCGTGCCCGCGCCGCCGATGACGAGCGCCCTGCCGTCAACGCGCCGCATGACGCGCTCGAAGAGCATGCGACGCTCGTCGTCGAGGAGCGAGGAGCCCTCGCCCGTGGTCCCGGCGGCCACGATGCCGTGGATGCCGGCCTCGAGCTGGCGGTCGACGAGGACGTCGAGGGCGTCGGTGTCGAGACGGGAGTCGTCCGTGAAGGGCGTGACGATCGCGGTGAGCACGCCCTCGATCTTCTTCATGCATACACCTCGTAGTCGATGTGAGGGAACACGTTGTCGCGCCACTCGAGGTCGGCGAGCCATCCGGAGTCGATGTGTCCGATGTCGAGCTCGCGCTGGAGGCGCCGGAAGCGCGACAGGTGGACGCGCGCGTGCTTGACGGCGAAGTCCACGGCCTGCCTGGTCTTCATGATGAACGGCCAGTCGGAGCTCTGCGCGAGCAGGAGCTCGCGTGAGGCCTGGTTGAGGGCGCGGCGGGTGATCCCGGAGGGCCTGGGGTTCTTGCGGGCCAGATCCACCATGTCGCGCGCGGCGCGCGTGAGGTGCCTGAGGAGCCAGGAGTTGTGGCCGTTGAGCCACACCTCGCTGTATCCGCCCGCGCCCCACGAGCTGGCTGCCGGGATGACCACCTGGTTCCTCTGATTGCTCCGGAGCACCTGCGCGAGCGTCGTGGTCGCGAGCGTGTCCTGGTCGTGATGCAGCTTGCGCATGAGCATCTCGATGAAGTCCGGCCCCTCGAACCACCAGTGGCCGAAGAGCTCCGCATCGTAGGGCGAGACGATGACGGGAGGCCTGTCCATGACCGAGGCGAGGTGCTCGATCTGGCGCTGGCGGTTGAACAGGAAGTTGCCGGCGTGCTCGGCGGCCTTCTCCAGGGCAAGAGAGGGGTTGTACAGGTCCTTGTTCTCGAGACCGTCGGAGTGCGTGATGCGGTGGTACTTGATGCCCGTGAACAGCTGGATGCCGTCCGGGTGCGCCACGTCGCCGAGATCCTCGATGGGCAGGTCGAAGCCGATGTCGCGGTAGAAGTCACGGTAGACGAAGTCGCCCGGATAGCCCCTGTCCGCGCTCCAGACCTGCCTGGACGACTCGGGGTCCCGGCCGAAGCCCGCGACGCCCGATGGCGTGTAAACGGGCGCGTACACGCCGTAGCGCGGAGGCACCGAGGCGTTGAGCAGGCCGTGGGTGTCGAGAAGGGTGAACCGGATGCTCTCCGCGGCCAGGACCTCGTCCAGGCCGGGGTAGTAGCCGCACTCGGGCATCCAGAAGCCGCGGGGCGTGCGGCCGAAGGCGTGCGTGTGATGCGCCACGCCGACGTGCACCTGGGCCCTGACGGCCTGGGGCACCTCCGAGAGCAGGGGCAGGAAGCCGTGGGTGGCCGCGCAGGTGAGGATCTCGAGATGGCCCCTGGCCTCGAGCTCCGAGAAGGCGTGCACGAGGTCGCCCTCCCAGCGGTCCCAGAAGGCGTGCACCGACGCGAAGCGGCCGCGGTAGAACCGGGCGAGCCGGTGACGCGGTCCGTCGCCCGCGAGCCTCTTCTCCTCGCGCTCCGCGAGCCTCTCGAGCGCCTCGAGACGGCGCACGAACCTCTCCCTGAGCAGGTCGTCGCGGAGCATGTGCACGAGCGTGGGGGTGAGCACGACGTTCATGCGGAAGGGAATCCCGTCGTTCGAGAGCCTGTAGAGCCGCTCGAGCAGTGGCACGTAGCACTCGATCACCGCCTCGAACAGCCATCTCTCCTCGAGGAAGTCGGGGTACTCGGGATGGCGGACGTAGGGAAGATGAGCGTGCAGGACTATTGACAGGTATCCCTTGGCCATCGTGGCTCAGTATCTATCACCGCGGTCGAAG
>JAFDER010000032.1 GCA_019310245.1 Deltaproteobacteria bacterium | reverse complement strand
GACACTGGAGGAAGCTCAACGGTCACAAGCTCATCGCCAAGTTGATCGAGGGAGTGAGGTTCATCGACGGCGTTGAGAAACAGGCTGCCTGAATGGCTACGAGATGGATGCGCTCACGACATTCTCAAACACAAGGTTTGACAATATCTCCCATCATGGTCTTCTTCCCAATCCTCCACACCATCCGAATCACTGTCGGCTGACCATGGATCTGTTCCGAAGAGATACGTTTCACAGGTGTTAATCAGGTTGTCCCGGTCGTAATCGAGATTCCGTGGTGTCGGACCGCAGTGAGCCGTGACCAGGCCAACAACGACCTGAACGCCAAGACTGGCAAACACGACCAGTTGTAGGAATTTTCGAGTCTGCTTTTTCACAACTCCCCGCCCATCTCGTCTCTTCTTTCCCAAGTATACAGTGAGGACGGCGGGAAAGCCCATCGGGGATGGGACACGCTGTAACAAATCAGGCCTGTGTTTCCGCCTCGGCTTCCGGCAACCATGCTCTCCTTGTCATGGTGTGGAACTGGAGTTTGCGGGTGTGATGGATGGCACTTCAGGGATTAGAGATGGACCACCTGACTTGAAATGCGGAGGTGGTCTCAGCTCGATGCGTCGATGAGATCGAGGTAGGACTGCACCACGGCGTCCGCGTCCAGGCCCAGGGTGCGCGAGTAGGCGGTGAGGAAGCCGCGCACGTACACGGGCTCCGGCAGGTCGGCGAACGCTTCCTCCTCGATGGCGCGAAGGTAGGTCACCGAGACCTTGGAGATCTCGCTCATCTCGTCGAGCGTCATGGCGCGCTTCTCGCGCGCGGCGGCCAGCCAGGCGCCGGTCACCCCCTCCTCGGGCACGGGATCTGACGGCACGTCATGCCTGGGAAAGGCATGCGCCGAGGTGGGCATGGCAGGCCGCTCGTCCCAGGGCCTGGCCAGGTAGGACGAGGCCCCTTCCTGGCGGACGAGCTCCCGGTCGTACTCGCGCTTGAGGCGTCGATCGAGGAGCGTCAGGTGGGCGTCCTCGGCCCGCTCCAGGATCCTGCCGATCGCCGAGGGCCGCCTGAGCTCCACGGTGGCGTGTGTGGATCCGCCGAAGACCTCCTTGATCCTCTTGGTGGCCTTGCGGATCTCGTGCTCCCCAGCTCCCCTGTCCACCTCGAGCGCGTCGTAGAGATTGCCCGGATCGCCCGGCGCCCTGACCTCGAGCCTGGGACGCAGGTGATCCACGTCCGGAGTGGAGAGCAGGCGGCGCACGAGCCCCTCCAGGTCCCGGCCGCCCTTCGAGTAGGGCATGTGCACGAGCAGCGGCACCCTCGAGCGCAGGGCGGCGCCGATGGCGACGTCGCGCTCCACGCTCCCGAGGTCCTGCAGGGGCAGCGCGAACACGCGGGTGCCCACGCTCTCGATCGCCCGGCCCAGATCGAAGTCCTCGCGCTCCTGCACCATGTTGACGAGGAAGCCGATGCGCATCCCGCGGATCGTCTCGAGCACGGAATCCACGAGCTCTGCGGACCCCGCGATGTCCATGATGTCGTGCGGCGAGAGGAACCCGGCGAGCCAGTCGTCGCTCGAGGCGGCGGCCCGCACCGACGCGATTCCCCCGTCCAGCTTCTCGTCGAGCGCGTCCTCGACCAGCCTGGACGCGCAGGCGTAGAGCTCCCACACGCTCGTGGGCTCGGGCCGCGTGACGAGCACGCGCAGGGGACACGTGCGAAGGACGCGGGAGGCGAAGGACGAGTCGTCGAATCTCAGGTCCATGACGAGCGCCTCGATCTCGGAGCGCCCCAGCCTGGCGAGCATCTCCTCCCACAGCCCCTCCCTCTCGCCCTTGGCCAGGAACACCTCGAGGTTCGGGAGGCCCGGCTTGACCTTGAGGTATGCCGGACCGTCGCTCACGACCTGGTGCTCGTCGAGCCGGGAGAAGGCCTCGATGTTGGAAAGGCTGCCGCTCAGGTCCACGAGCGCCGTGCTCTTGCCCACCTGTGCGAGGAAGACGGCCATGTTCCGTGCGAGCGTGCTGACGCCCGTTCCGCCCTTCGCGCTCGAGATGGCGATCAAGAGGCTCACACCTGTTGATTTACACGCCCGCGGCGCATCGGGCAACCAATCACTTGCCAATGCAGAAGCTGGCGAAGATCTCGTCGAGCACGTCCGGGACCGTCTCCCGACCCGTCAGCTCGTCGATGCGGGCGAGCACGGATCGGATCTCGACGGCCAGGATCTCGGCGGGAAGGCCGTCCGTGACGACCTGCTCGGCCCTGTCGATGTCCCTGACGGCCCTGGAGACGAGATCGCGGTGCCGCATGCAGGTCAGGACCGGCCCCTCGAGGTCGACACGGGAGGCCTCGTGGTCGAGGAGGTGCGACCCGAGCTCGTCCACGCCCTCGCCCGTGAGCGCCGAGACCTCGAAGCGGGGGAGCGGCTCGAGGAGCGAGAGGCTTTGCCCGTCCATCCTCTCGTCGAGGTCGATCTTGTTGATCGCTGCGACGATGCGCGCGCCGGGCGATGCCTCTTCGAGCAGAGCCATGGCCCCGGCAGTGATGCCTGACCCGTCGACGACGAGTAGGATCACGTCCGCCGTGCGCACGGCCTCGCGCGAGAGCTCCATCCCCGCCCTCTCGATCCGGCCGGGCCGATCCCTCAGGCCCGCCGTGTCAACGAGCGTGAGGCCGATCCCCGAGCGCTCCACGCGTGCCTCCAGGTAGTCGCGCGTGGTGCCTGGCTCGTGATCGACGATGGCCCGCGAGCGGCCGAGCAGGCGGTTGAACAGGCTGGACTTGCCCGCGTTCGGCGGGCCGGCGAGCACGATCCGCACGCCCTGGAAGATCCTCCGGGCGCCTTCCCAGGTCTCGAGCAGCCGGCCGAGGCGCTCGCGCGCCTCTCCAAGTAGATTCGAGATCGAGGCCGGATCGGGAGGCGGGACCTCGTCGTCGGGAAAGTCGAGCGACGCCTCCACCTGCGCGAGCGCGGTGATGAGGGGGGAGCGTGCTGCGGCGAACTCCCGGCTCAGCCCACCCGCGAGCTGGAGGGCGGAGGCGGCAGCGGCGCGCTCCCCGGCCGCGGCCACGATGAGGGCCACGGCTTCCGCCTGGAGAAGATCGATGCGGCCGGAGAGGAACGCGCGCCGCGTGAACTCGCCGGGCGGGGCGGGGGAGGCGCCGGCAGCGAGCGCGGCGCCGAGAAGCCTGTCGAGGACGTGCGGCCCGCCGTGGCCGTGGATCTCGGCGGCTTGCTCTCCCGTGGAGGAGGAGCACGGGTCGAACGCGAAGACGACCACCTGGTCGATGCGCTCCCCCGATTCCGGGTCCCTGGCCCATCCGGTGTGCACGCGCCTCTCGGGCAGGTCGGCGGGAAGGGTCGGCACGATGGTGCGGAGGATGGCGCGCGATTCGGGCCCGGTGATGCGCACGATCCCGATGGCGCCCGTGCCGGGCGGGGTGGCCAGGGCGGCCACGGTCAGGACGTCATCCGCCACTGCGCACCGGCCGGATGACCCTGAGCTTCTCGACGAGCTCGGCCTTGTGCTTCTCGATGTACCTGCGCACCTGCCCGTCCGAGAGCCCCAGGTCCAGGAGCACGCCCTTGTAGATCGCCTTGAAGTTGGGATCGTCCAGCTCGTCGCGTGCGGAGAATGTCAGCCGGAGCAGCGCGGCGCCCTCGATCGGGTCGACGGACGTCTCGTAGCTCAATCGTCCCCGTCCTCGGGCAGGACCTGGACGTAGCGTCTGTCGCCTTCGCCGCGGCTCTCGGTTCGCACGCCGGGCTCGTCCGCCAGCGTGATGTGCACCATGCGCCTCTCCCTGGCGCTCATGGGATCGAAGTCCAGCACCACGCCCTGGCTGCGCACCTGCTCGGCCAGGTCCATGGCCTGGTCCTTGATGACCTTCTCGCGCCTCGACCGGTAGCCTTCCACGTCGATGTCGATGAAACCCCTCTTGCCCGTGGTCCGGTGCAGGATGCGGTTCAGAAGGAAGTGCAGCGCATCCAGGGTCTGGCCCTTCTTGCCCACCACGAGACCGCTGTCCGGTCCGGAGACGTTGATCAGCTTCTGTCCGGCCTGCCCGGTGCTGATGACCACGTCGAGCCCCATGCGCTCGAAGACCTCCCGCATGATCCTGACGGCCTTGAAGAGCTCCGCGTCCCCGAGCTCCTCGCGCTGCTTCTGCTCGTCGCCCGACTCGTCAGGCCGGGGATCCTGCTCTGAACTCATTTCTTCTTTCTCCCTTTGCCGCCGCGCTTGCGCCCGGACACCTTCTTGTCCTTGTCCTTGTCCTTGTGGGCCTTGCGCTTGCCGTCGATCTGGCCCGGTTCCATCTCGCTCATGAGCTGGACCTTGCTCGCCTCCGCGGTCACGACCTTCGGACGGTACAGGAGCTTCTGCTGCGCGATCGTCAGCACCGTGTTGACGAGGATGTAGAGGTTGAGGCCGGCAGGCAGCATCAGCATGAAGAAGGTGAACATGATGGGCATCATGTACATCATCATCTTCGCCTGCTGGCTGTCGGCGGTGGTCGGCGTGAGCTTCTGCTGCAGGAACATGGAGGCGCCCAGGACGAGAGGCAGGACGAAGTACGGGTCCGCCTGGCTCATGTCGTCGATCCAGAGGATGAGCGGCGTGCGGTACAGCTCGACGCTGTTGGCAAGCATCCTGTACAGGGCGATCCAGATGGGCATCTGCAGCAGCATGGGGAAGCAGCCCATGAGCGGGTTGATCTTGTGCGTCTTGTACAAGGCCATCATGGCCTGATTCTTCTTGTCCTTGTCCTCGGGCTCCGGGTACCGCGCGTTCAGGTCGTCGATGAGAGGCTTGATGGTCTGCATCTTCTGCATCGACTTGAACGACCAGTGCGTGAGCGGGGCGAGGACGAGCTTGACGAGGATGGTCAGCATGATGATGGCGAGGGCCCAGTTGCCGACCCAGCCGTGGAACGTGGTGAGCACGACGTAGAGGAATCGCGCCAGGCTGCCGAACCACCCGTAGTCCACCGACTTTCCCAGGCCGCTGCTCGCGATCTCGAGCGTCTCGTACTCCTTGGGGCCGAGGTACGCCCGGGCCGGAACGACGATCGTCTCTCCGGGGCGCACCCGCGTCTTGCCGAAGTCGAGCGAACCCCTCAGGCCTCCGATGTCGTCCGGGCCGACGCGGCAGCGGACCTCGGCCTCCCCCTCGTCGTCGGGGCCGCTCGCCTCCATCTTCTCCCACAGGGGCATCAGCACCATCGTGAAGTACAGGTCGTCCACGGCGAGGAAATCCACGCGGCCCAGCCGGTCGATCCCCCCCTTCTTCTGCATCTTCTTGATGTCCTTGCGCTCCATGTCGCCGTCGAGCATGCACATGCCCTTGACGATGTTGAGCTGCGGCTTGAACATGCTGAAGAAACCGCTCCCCGTGGCCTCCTTCATGTACTTGCGCACGGACAGGAGCGGACGGATGGTCCGGGTCTTCTTCGAGAGATTCTCGATCTCGGTGATGGACTCGACCTTGTAGGCCTTGTCGAGGATCTTGTATGACCGCTTGATCTGCCACGACTTCGACTTGGCAGTGAACACGACATGGTCGTGAGACTGCCTGGCAACCGTGTAGGCGAGATCGGGCGGGATCGCACCGGTCTTGGCCTTCCCCTGGAAGGCCAGCAGGGGCAGCGGCTTGCCCGACTTGCCCCGGCTGACGATGTCCACGGGCCGCGTCTTGCCGGCCTTGGACTCCTTGACGTAGCGCTCGTTCTTCAGCGTGATGGACCGGATGCTGCCGCCGCGCGGACTGAGCACGACAATGAACGCCTCGGTCTCGAGCGTGACGGGCGTCAGGTCCACCACGGGCTCGACCTCGAGAAGGTCCTCCTCTTCCTCGTCATCGCCGAAGCCGCCGTCCTCCCGCTCCTCCCACTGCTCGTCTTCCGCCTCTTCGGCCTCATCCTCCTGCTCGTCCTCCGAGACGAGCGCCTCCTGCGCCTGCCGCTTCGCCTCGTCCTCCGTCTCCTTCTTGTCCTTGCCGGTGATGAGCGGCAGCGCGATCCCGAAGAAGACGACCACGAGGCCCGCCAGGACCACCGCGATGATGAGATTCCTATTCTCCACGGCACCTCCTGAACGGGCGGGGGTCGTCGGCCTCGGGGACCGGGTCGGAGCCGGGCGTACAGAAGGGGTTGCAGCGCGTGATCCGCCAGACGGTGAGGGCGAGGGCCTTCCAGAACCCGAACCGCCTGAAGCACTGTTCGCCGTAGCGCGAGCAGGTCGGCTCGAAGCGGCAGAACCGGCCGATGAGGGGCGAGAGCGTGAAGCGATAGACGAGGATCACCGCCAAGGGGATCCAGTTGTACCAGTGCCTCACCTGCGACTCCCCGTGCCGAGCCGCGCCAGGCAGTCGAGGATCTGGGTCCTGATCTGCTCGTACCCGAGGTGCGCCGAGCCCGCCAGGGCCACGATGACCACGTCGGTCCCGTCCGGAAAGAGCTGCCTGTCGAGGCGGAACACCTCCCTGAGCCGGCGCTTGAGCCTGCTGCGCGCCACGGCGCCTCCCACCTTCCGGCTCACGGTCAGGCCGAGCCTGGGGCCCGGTCCCGGGCCGCGGGACAGGCTGACGATGAAGTGCTCGGATCGCCTGCTCGTTCCCGAGCGGCGGTTTCTCCTGAACTCGCCGGGGCGCCTGAGATGACGGGAACGGGGAAATTTCTGGTCTCCCTTGGACGGGACCATGCCCAACCGGGGGCGATCCTACTTCTTGAACGTGGACACCGTCAGGCGCCTGCGGCCCTTGCGGCGCCTGGCCTTGAGCACGGCACGGCCCTGGCGCGTCTTCATGCGCGCCCTGAAGCCGTGGGTGCGCCGCCGGCTCTTGTTATGTGGCTGGTAGGTGCGCTTCATGGCAATCCTCCCTCGCGCGGTCCGGCGCTAGCCTTTCGAACCGCACGTAACTAACCATAACCCCGCGGTGCAAGTCAAGTGCCGAGTTCTCCATATAGCAGTACTTGATTTTGATGTGGGCGTACACGTCTACGCTAAAATCAACTCACCGCCAAGGCTTGGAAACGGCCCGGGAATAGGGTAAGATGTGCATCCAGCATTTCGGAGGAACGAGATGGCAAACCCCATGAGGGACGAGGAGAGCGCCAAGAGGCTGGCCCGGGCCATTGCCTCGGACATCTCCATCTACAACGAGGCCGCGATCATCAAGGGCATCGAGGAGGACAAGCTCTTCGACGTGCTCGAGGATCAGATCGAGGAAGGGCGGGTCCACTACAACGAGAAGGTCCCTCCCGAGATCCAGGCCAAGAACTACTACAACCGGGCGCTGGTGGACATCATCCTGAAGAACAAGGCCCACGTGAAATCGAAGATCTGGTAGATCTTGACTGGCACGGGGGCCATTGATAGCCTTTGTTTCTCGCGGAGATTCCGCCCTTGAGTGGAGACGTGCCATGACGCGTGCCGCACGCAATTCGATGTTCCTCTTCCTGACGGCTCTGGCCTGGGCCCCGTCGGCACTCGCCAACCCGATGGACATCACCCTGAGCCGCTTCGTCACCCAGGAGTGCGGGGACGGCACGGCGACCAGCCCCTACTGCGGGGACGTGGCGGATCACGAGGCCTTCCGGGACCTGAGCCGCGAGCTGGGCTTCGCGATGGCGCCCTTCGTTCTGTCCCCGCCCGAGACCCTCGGCTACTCCGGATTCCACTTCGGCCTGGCGGGCCAGATCACGATCATCAACAAGGACGAGGATTACTGGATCAACGGCACGGAGGAGAAGAAGCCCCACGGGGCGCTCTTCCTGTCCGCCATCCAGGTGCGCAAGGGGCTGCCGGCCGGCTTCGAGCTCGGGACGACCCTGGGCTACATGGCCTCGACCGAGCAGGTGGCGCTCGGACTCGACGTCAAGTTCTCGCCGTTCGAGGGATTCCGCAGGGGCGCGGGCGGGGCCTTCCCCGACATGGCGCTCCGCGCCGGGGTCAACCAGCTCATCGGCGAGGACGAGCTCAACATCACGACGGTCGGCCTGGACGCGTCCCTGTCCTATCCGATCACGATCCTGCAGCAGGCCACCCTCACGCCCTACGTGGCCTACCAGTACATGTGGATCATCATCGACGCCGAGGTGGTGGATGGGACGCCGGACCGCAACTTCACGGCCGAGTGCGGCGAGCCGCTCATGAACGACTGCTCCCACGGGGACGGCACGTACGGGGACGTGACGGACTCGAACAACATGATCGACTTCGGCCGCCAGATCGTCAACACGAGCCGGCTCATCTTCGGGCTGCGCTTCATCTACGAGTACCTGGCCTTCACGGCGCAGTACTCCTTCGGCGTCCCCCACCAGAAGATCGAATTCGACAACGACGAGCCCGTCGTGCACCAGATCGCCTTCGGCATCGGTGCGGACTTCTGATCTGTGCTCCGGCGCCTGCGGGCGCCGCGTGACCCCACGACCTCCCGGCACGGCCTGAAGATGGAGTGGAAACGCTACTGCTCGGATCACAACCAGGTCGATGAGGGCAACACGATCGACCTCCTCGAGGGCGGGAACGCGACCTTCGAGACGATGCTGTCCGCCATCGAGGGCGCCGAGCGGTTCGTCAGCCTGGCCACCTTCATCTTCGCCCCGGACCGCACGGGCAGGAGGTTCCTCGACGCGCTTCTCAGGGCACGCGAGAGAGGGGTCGAGGTGCGGCTCATCATCGACGGCGTGGGCTGCCTCGAGACGCCCCGCTCCTTCCTCAGGCCGCTCAAGGCGGCGGGCGGCGAGATCCACGTCTACCACCGCCTCGATCCCTGGCGCCTCAAGTTCGTGATCTGGCACCGGATGCACAGGAAGAACCTCGTGGTCGACGGCAGGGTGGGGTTCTGCGGGGGCCTGAACATCCACGACAGGTGCCTGCCCATCGAGGACGGAGGCGGCGGATGGCACGACATCCACGCGCGCATCGAGGGCCCTGCCGTGCGCTCGCTGCACAGGAGCTTCCTCAACACCTGGATCCGCGTCCTCGGCCCGCCCTCTTCGGACCACGAGCTCCTGCCGCGGCCCGGGGCCCGAGGCAACCACCCCGTGCAGGTGATCACCGCCGGTGGCAAGCGGCGTGGCAAGCGCAAACGGATGATCCAGCGCGCCTACCAGCACGCGATCAAGAACGCCCAGCGCACGATCCACCTGTGGAACCCGTACTTCATCCCCAACAGGGGGGTGCGCCGCGCGCTCAGAAACGCCTGCTCGCGCGGCGTGGACGTGCGCGTGATCGTGCCGGCCCGGGGCAACCACCCGGCCGTGCACCTGGCGAGCGAGAACCTGTACGCGAAGCTCATGCGCTACGGCATGCGCATCCTGCGCTGGCCCGGACCGATGATGCACGCCAAGACGGCCGTCATCGATTCCACCTGGTCCACTGTGGGCTCCTACAACCTCGACGCCCAGAGCCATCTGCACAACCTGGAGCTCAACGTCACGGTGTACGGGGAGCGCTTCGGCGAGGCGCTCGAGGCGCTGTTCGTGCGCGACACGGAGCAGTGCGTCGAGGTGGACAACGGAAATTGGAGCAACAGGTCGCTCGTGGACCGGCTGCTGCAGAAGCTATGCTACGGGTTCCGCAGATGGCTATGAGATCACCGCCTCGGTGCGCAGCGCGTCCACGGCCTTCTCGAGTGCAGCCTGAAGCCCGGCGCTCCACGTGCGCCTCTCAAGGATGAGGGTCAGCACGTAGCTCTCTCCCAGCGGCAGGATCCACAGCGACAGCTGCCGACCCGACAGCCCGATGACGGTGAACGGGGTGAGCCGCGAGCCCTCGAGGAGCTGCAGCATGAGCGAGGTGTGCGCACCGATCACCTTCAGCTCGTAGGCGTCGATGTCGCTGAAGTAGTCCACGCACTCGCCGTCGCCGGCCGTGAACACGGCGCCCCGGGCGCCCGGTACGGATCCCACGAGCTCCTCGAGAATGGCAGTGAATGCAGTGGGGGTCTCGCCCTCGCGCGTCCCGCTCTCACCCACCGGCCTGCCCCAGGTAGCACTGCACGTTCTCCTCGTCCACCTTCACGTCCGTCCCGCTCCTGAGGCGGATGACGAGCGCCTCGTACACCTCGCGCCGCCGGTCGGCCACGATCTGTGCCCAGATCTCGCGCCAGACGTCCTCGAGCAGCAGGCCCTTGTTGCGGAAGTTGGCCACGTAGTAGGCCCTGATGTCCTGGACGTCCACGGAATCCTCCGGAACCCTGGCCTCCACCGCGATGAGCAGGAGCCTCTGCACGAGCGCCTTCTCGTAGACGTCCCTGACCCGGGGCGCACCCATGAGCCCGCGCCGCTCGGCCTCGTGGGCGAGCAGCGTCATCTCGACCATCCCGTCGAGCACCTCGCGCGGCGGCCGGCCCAGCTCCTCGGACACCTGCCTGACCCGGGAGAGGTGGATCGGCTCGCCCTCGACGACGGTCACGACGGGGTCGTCGGCCGACGCCGGCCGGCCGTGGTGCCGCTCCGGCTCGAGGGGATCTTCTGCCCCGCATCCGGTCGCGGCGGTCAGCGCGAGGGCGACGATGAGGTGCCGGGGGATCATGTCCCTTGCGAAGATAGCACGGAAGGTCGGGGAGAGGAAAACGGCGGACCGGCTCAGTTCGCGGGCACGGGAGGGGGATTGGGCTTGGAGTGCGCCGCGGGAGTGGGCGGGATGGCGGGATTCTTCGAGGCCGGCTTGGCGTCGGACAGATCGATCGCCACCTCGCTCAGGAGCTGTTCGTCGATCTCGACCTCGTACTTCTTCTTGAGATCCACGATCAGCTTGTCCAGGAACTCCTTCTTCTTCTCCTGCCAGATGCGCTGGCGGATGGCGGGCTCCATGTCCTCGACGGTCTTGTGCACGGCAGGCCTCCGGTTGACCACCCACACGACGTGGAAGCCCTTGTCGGTCTCGACGAGCTGGGGGACCAGCTTGCCGGGGTCCTTGCGGCCCGTGACGCGGATGATGTGGAACTTGTCGTCGATCTTGATGACCTTGGGGTAGGTCTTGCCGGGGTCACGCATGGAGAATGCGGCGCGGGTGATGTCCCAGATCACGGGCTGCGATCCCTCCGGCGCGCCATCGACCATGCCCTCGAGGTTGAAGTAGCCCAGGTCGCCGCTCTCGGCCGCGGCGCCGCCCTGTGCCTTGAACTTGGCCACGAGCTTGGCAAAGGCCGCATCGGTGAGCCCGGGCATCATGGCCTTGTCCATCGCCACCTTGGCCTGCTCCTGCTCGTCGGTCACGATCACGGAGGCCCGCACGAGGATCTCGACGGAGAAGGCCTCCTCGGCCACCGGCGTCGGGACGCTCTCCTCGGAGGTCCACACCTTGCCCTCGAGATTGAAGTACCTCAGGTCCCCTCCGCGCTTCTTCGTCACCAGATCCTCGCTTCTCTCGCCCGCCAGGACCTTGAACTGGCGCAGATCCATGGACTCGAGCTTCACCTGCTCGAGGACGGACTCGGCCTCGGCCTTGTCCTTGAGCAGGATCTGGTAGGCCCGCACCAGGGTGGGTTGGTTGTACTCGTCGAAGTGCTCGTCGTAGTAGGCCTTGATCTCCTCGTCCGTGATGGAATCGAGGGGCATCTTCTCGGCGACGTACTTCGTCTGGATCTGGTTGTAGAGGATGCGCTTGAGATGATTGACCACCCTCTTGTTCTCGTCGAGCTTGCGCCTCCTGGCCTCCTGGACGAGCAGCTCGCGGTCGAGAAGAGCGCCCAGCAGGTCCTTGAGCTTCTCCTCGTCCTCGAACATTCCGGGGCGCATGTGCCTCTTGAGCCGCGCCTCCAGGTCCCCGACGGTGATGTTCGTGGAACCCACGCGCGCCACCACCTTGCCCAGACGCTCGGCGTCATCGCCGGTCCCGGGCGCGGCTCCGCCGGGCAGGGCCATCACCACGGACACGATGAGCAGGACGGGCGCGAACCTCAGGGCCATCATTTTCATGTCTTCACCTCCACGATCAGAGCGAGATCCTTATATATCCCTGCATTCAAGGGATTTCAAGCAGTCACGGGGCACGTGTTGACTTCACTGCCCACGGCCCGATATTTTACAGTGCATGACGCAGATGTTCGACGACGACAGCAACGCAGAGGACCGCCAGGCCGTCGTGCTCGACGCGGACGGCCGGCCCGTGGGAGGAGACGAGGAGACCAGCCTGGTCGACGTGGTCCAGGAGATCCCGGACAACATCTTCATCGTCCCCGTCCACGAGCCCATCCTGTTCCCCGGCATGACGCTCCCGCTCGTGTTCGCCGAGGGCATGGCCCGCTCGGCCATGGAGCACGCGGCCGAGCAGAGCCACGTGGTCGGCTTCCTTCCCTGGCTGGAGCAGGACGAGGAGTGGCGGGAGGACACCCCGCTGAACCTCGCGCGCCTCTCGAGGGTGGGCGTGCTGGCCCGCCTCCTGCGGACGCTCAACCTGCCGGACGGCAACAAGTCATTCCTCGTGGCATGCACGAGCCGCTTCACCATCGTGAGGCTCGTCCGGCCACAGCCTCCACCCGTGGCGCGGGTCGAGCACATCATCGAGAGCCTCGTGGAGGGTCCGGAGTTCGAGGGGACGTGGCGCGCCGCCAAGCAGACCCTGAGGGAGCTCGTCAACGAGATCCCAAACCTGCCGGAGCAGTTCTCGATGGCCGCGGTCAACATCGAGGGCCCGTCCCAGCTCACCGACTTCGTGGGAGCACACCTGGATCTCAAGCGCGAGCAGAGGCTGGCGCTGCTCGCGGAGCTGGACATTGCCCGCCGGCTCCGCCTGGTGGTGGAGCTGCTCGTCACGGAGCTCGAGATGGTCCGGCTGGCGAGCCGGATCCGCGACGAGATCCGTCAGAAGGTGGAGAAGGCGCAGAAGGAGTACTACCTGCGCGAACAGCTCAAGGCCATCCGCAAGGAGCTGGGCGAGGAAGTGGACCAGCGCGAGATGGCGCTCAAGGAGATGCGCGAGAAGATCGCCGCCCAGAAGTACCCGGACAGGACGATGAAGCGCATCGAGGAGGAGATGCGCAGGTTCGAGGTGCTCAGCCCGGACAGCCCGGAGCACGCGGTCGTGCGCAACTACCTCGACTGGCTCACCGACCTGCCCTGGAGCAGGCAGACCGAGGACAACAAGGACATCGTCAGGGCCCACAAGATCCTCGACGAGGACCACTACGGCCTCGAGGAGGTCAAGAAGCGCATCCTCGAGTACCTCGCGGTGCGCAAGCTCAAGCCCGGCGTGCAGGGCGCCATCCTGTGCTTCGCAGGCCCGCCGGGCGTGGGCAAGACGAGCCTGGGCCAGTCCATCGCAAGGGCCCTGGACCGCAAGTTCTTCCGCTTCTCCCTGGGCGGGATGCGCGACGAGGCCGAGGTCAAGGGTCACAGGCGGACGTACATCGGGGCCATGCCGGGCAAGATCCTGCAGGGGCTCAAGTACGTGGACGTCCGCAACCCCGTGTTCATGCTCGACGAGATCGACAAGCTCGGGTCGGACTGGCGGGGCGACCCCTCCAGCGCCATGCTCGAGGTGCTCGATCCGGAGCAGAACTCCGGCTTCCTTGACCACTACCTGGACGTGCCCTTCGACCTGTCGCACGTCATGTTCATCTGCACGGCGAACGTCAAGGCCAACATCCCTCCGCCCCTGCTCGACCGCATGGAGATCATCGACCTGCCGGGATACATCGTCGAGGAGAAGGTGGAGATCGCCGCGCGCTACCTCCTGCCCCGGCAGCGGGAACGGCACGGCCTCAGGACGAACCAGCTCCAGCTCGCCAAGAGGACCATCGGGCCCCTCATCTCGGGCTGGACGGCCGAGGCGGGCGTACGCGAGCTCGAACGCAAGATCGGACAGATCTGCCGCAAGGTGGCCGCCGGCGTGGCCGCCGGAAAGATCAAGAAGGCCAGGATCACGGGCAAGACGCTTCCCGACTACCTCGGACCCGTGGAGTACACGAGCGAGGTCCTGCGCCGGCCGCTCATCCCCGGCGTGACCGTGGGACTGGCGTGGACGCCGGTGGGCGGGCAGATCATGTTCATCGAGGGATCCCGCTCGCCCGGCAAGGGAGTGTTCCGCGTCACGGGCCAGCTCGGCGCGGTCATGGAGGAGAGCACGTCGATCGCGCTGTCCTACGTGCGCGCGCACGCTGACGAGTTCCAGGTGCAGATCGACCAGCTGGAGCGCAGCGACATCCACGTGCACTTCCCCGCAGGCGCCGTGCCCAAGGACGGCCCGAGCGCCGGCATTGCCATCACCACGTGCCTCGTCTCGCTCCTGGGCTGGAAGGGCAAGGGCAGGAAGATCAAGCGCCGCCTGGCGATGACGGGCGAGATGACGCTCAGGGGGGACGTGATGCCGGTCGGCGGGATCCGCGAGAAGATGCTGGGCGCCAAGAGGGCGGGCGTACGGGAGATCATCCTGCCCGCCGAGAACCGTCGCAACGTCGAGCAGATCCCGAAGCACATCGTCAAGGGCCTCACCTTCCACTATGCGGAGCACTACTCAGATGTGTTCCGGATCGCCTTCCCCTCCATGAAGGCTCCTGCCCCGGGCCGGCGGACAAAGCGAAAGGCCGGCGCGAAAAGAACGGTGAAAAAGAAGCGCACCTGACATAGAATCACCAGCCATGCGTGTCGTCATCATCGGAGCCGGAGGGGTGGGGAGCGCCATCGCGGACGTCCTGAGCCGGGAGGCGAAGGACGTGGTGGCCATCGACAAGGACGAGGAGCACGTCAGGGCGATCCGCAACTCGTTCGACGTGCAGGCCGTGCACGGGTCCGGCTCGAATCCCGCGATCCTCAGGGCCGCGGGGATCGAGAAGGCGGACTTCGTCGCCGCCGTCACCGACTCGGACGAGGTGAACCTCGCCGCCGCGGCCCTCGCCAGGTACCTGTCTCCCGGAGCCACGATCGTGGCCCGGATCCGCTCGTTCGACCTGGCGCGCGAGGTCGATTTCCTGCACAAGGGCGCGCCGGGCATCGACCACGTGATCAATCCCGAGTACCGCGCAGCGCGGCAGATCGTGCGCGCCATTTCCATCCCGCACGCCACCGACGTCCTGGAGTTCGAGGAGGGACGCGTTCTCGTGGTGGGCATTCACGTGCCGCCCGCAAGCCCCCTGGACGGGCTCACCTTCATGGACATCCCCGACGCGATGGCAGGCACCCGGCTGCTCGTCATCGCGAGGTACAGGGACGATGAGCTGCTCATCCCGCGGGGCAGGTCCGATCTCGCATCGGGCGACCTCATCTACTTCATCGCGCAGCCGCAGGAGATCCGCTCGATCGTCGAGGCCATCGGCCTGGACTGGTACGAGGTCCGCGAGGTGGTCATCGCGGGCGCAACCAACATGGGCCTGCATCTCGCCGCCGAGCTCGAGAAGAACAAGGGCTACCGGGTCAAGCTCATCGAGCGGGACCGCAAGAGGGCGGACGAGGCCGCGGAGAGGCTCGAGCGCACGGTGGTGCTGTGCGGCGATCCGCTGGACGCGCGGCTGCTCGAGGAGGAGAACGTGCCGTCGGCCGACGTGCTCGCCGCGGTCTGCTCCGAGATCGAGACGAATCTCATGGTGGCGCTCCTGGCACGCAGGATGGGTGTCAAGCGCACGGTCGTGAGCACGGACCGCACGCACCAGATCCCCATCCTGATGGCGACGGGCATCGACACCGTCGTCAGCCCGCGCGTGGCGGCCATCAATTCGATCCTGCACCTCGTGCGCACTGACCGCGTCCTACAGGCCTCGGAGACGGGACGCGAGGACGCGGAGATGATCGAGTACCAGGTGCACGCCGGCGACCGCGTGGCCGGCAAGGCGCTGGCCACGGTGCGCTTCCCCAAGGAGGCCCTCGTGGGAGCCATCATCAGGGCGGACCGCGTCATCATCCCGAGGGGCGAAACGGAGCTGCTCGGTGGCGACAAGATCCTCGTCGTCGCGCTCAAGAACGCGGTGCCGGATCTCGAACGATTCATGAAGTCATGAGGTGATCATGAAGCCCATGCGCATCGTCTCAGGAAGGGTCCTCGACCCGTCACGCGACCTCGACGGGTCGTACGACGTCCGCATCGAGAACGGCCTGATCGCGGCCGTGGAGCCGCCCGGAGCGCTGCCCGAGCCGGTGAGCGGCGAGCAGGTGGTGGATGCCGCGGGGCTGTGGATCATGCCCGGGCTCGTGGACATGCACGTGCACCTGCGCGAGCCGGGCGAGGAGTACAAGGAGGACCTGGAGAGCGGCCTGACCGCCGCCGTCCGGGGGGGATTCACGGCCGTCTGCCCCATGCCGAACACCTCTCCGGTCAACGACACGCGTGCGGTGACCGAGATGATCATCCAAAAGGCCGAGAGGCTGGGACTCGCCCGCCTGCACCCCGTGGCGGCCGTGACGCGCGGCCTGGCAGGAAACGACCTGGTCGAGATGGGCGATCTCGCCGACGCGGGAGCCGTCGCTTTCAGCGACGACGGGCACTGCGTGTGCAACGCGAACGTCATGCGGCGCGCGCTCGAGTACGCGCGAAACTTCGACGCCGTGGTCATCCAGCACGCCCAGGATCCGGACCTGACGACCAGGGGACTCACGCACGAGGGGCCGGTGGGCACGCGGCTCGGAATGGGCGGGTGGCCCTCTGCCGCGGAGGAGGTGATCGTGGCGCGCGACATCGTGCTGACCCGGCTCACGGGAGGTGCGTACCACGTGGCCCACGTCTCGACGGCCGGTACGGTCGAGCTGATCCGCAGGGCCCGCGACGAGGGGCTCCGCGTGACCGCCGAGGTGGCGCCGCACCATCTGCTGCTCACGGATGAGGCCACGGCCGGATACGACACGAACACCAAGGTCAACCCGCCTCTGAGGCCCGAGCGGGATCGCCAGGCCCTCGTCGAGGCGCTGGCCGGCGGCCTGATCGATGTCGTGGCCAGCGATCATGCCCCCCACTCCCTGCTCGAGAAGGAGGGCGACTTCCATAGCGCCTCATTCGGCATCTCGGGCCTCGAGACGTCGGTGGGCCTCGTGCTCGGGCTCGTCGCGGAGGGGGCGCTCACGCCTCTCGCCATGGCCCGCGCCATGAGCACCGCTCCCGCGCGTATCCTGGACCTCGAGAGCGGGACGCTCGCGGTCGGCGCGAGGGCCGACATCACGCTGGTGGACCCGGAG